>CBIHME010000011.1:0-11463 GCA_966210965.1 uncultured bacterium | reverse complement strand
CAAATACAAGAGCAATTAATGCTTCAGCTGCGCGAGGCTGAAACCATTGGCGATGACGCCAGGGCGACGGAACTGCGCATTCAGTTGAATACACTCATAAAGGAGATAACACGTGGCCAAAGATGATATCGTAACAACAGTAGAAGAGCCGGTTGAAGATAGCGTAATAATCGACGGAAGTGGCGGTCCGCTTAGCGACATTGACGAGCCAGCGCTCGACGAGTTGCTCGACGAAGAAGAGGACAGTGAAGAGGCGATCAACTCAGGGCAATATTTTGATGACGTTTCGGATGACAGTGTGCGCCTATATCTGCGCGAAATTGGTAAAATTCCACTGCTAAACGCCGAAGAGGAACTAGCCCTAGCGCAGCGGGTGGTTGCTGGCGAGAAAAAAGCCAAAGACAAGATGGCAGAAGCGAATATGCGTCTTGTGGTTTCCATTGCGAAACGCTACAGCGGACGTGGTCTTGATTTCCTTGATCTTATCCAAGAGGGTAATACCGGCCTCCTGCGCGCCGTTGAAAAGTTTGATCCAGACAAGGGATTTAAGTTTTCGACTTACGCAACGTGGTGGATTCGTCAGGCAATCACCCGTGCGATTGCTGATCAAGCACGAACGATTCGTATTCCTGTTCACATGGTAGAGACGATTAACAAATTACTTCGTACGCAGCGCCGCATGACCCAAGAATTAAACCGTGAACCTACCATCGAAGAACTAGGCAAAGAACTTGAGATGGAACCGGAAAAAGTCGAGTACGTGATCAAGATCAAGCAAGACATTACCAGTCTTGATGCTGGCGTCGGCCGCGACGGCGAAGATGAAGACTCGGTTCTAGGTGATTTCATCGAAGATGAAGATGGTGCGACGCCCGAGGAATCTGCTGCACAGCAGCTGCTAAAAGAGCAGGTCCAGGCAGTCCTTTCTACGCTCTCTGACCGCGAACAGAAAATCGTTAAAATGCGTTTCGGTCTTGAGAATGGTAAAAGTCACACCCTTGAAGAAGTGGGTCAGGAATTTGCCGTTACCCGTGAGCGCATCCGTCAGATCGAAGCCAAGGCGCTTGCCAAGCTTCGCAAGCACAAGGACGCAAAGAAGCTGCACGAATACCTCGGCTAAATTGCGGTTTACTGGGATAAAAACACCTCTACGACGGAGGTGTTTTTATGTCCTAATGACATAAGCATATTGACAATTATAAAAAAATGTGTATAATTATGCGCATAAGTCCACTAAAACAAAAAAGGATAATAAAAATGAATGAACAACTCAGCCCATGGGGAACTCCGACTGAAGTAGCGGCACCAGCGCCTGCAACAAGCGAAGTATCTCCATTTCATCAAGAGGCAATCGCGGAACAGCTTCCTGAAAAAGAGCGCCGCAGTTTTGGTCAGCGTATTCTTGAGAAGATAAAACTTGTACGTAAGCCTGTAAGTGTCGTTGGTGATATGAGTAATTCATTACATAACGTCGGCAAGCTAGGGAATTATCAGCCACAAGGCCTAGACAACCTAACCGACGGAGGTTTGGAAAAAACCGGTCAGTATGATGCTAGTCGCGAGGAAGTGCTTGGTGCGCTACAGACTGAAGCGCAGATTGAGGACGATATTCGTACAAATGAAATCGCACAAGGAAAAGCCGAGTTCTTTCAGCTTGACTCACAGAAGCCTGCGTTAACCCAGGAGCATACTGAACTAGAGGCAAAGATGCACGACGCTGAAGAAGTAACGCTAACAGCCGCGCAGAGTGCGGAGCTACGACGCCGATCGTAAGGTAAGCAGTTCTGCTAATTAAAAACACCTCCACAAGTGGAGGTGTTTTTAATTAGCTGTAGAATTTGATGTGGTCAAGTTCATCGTCGATTTGCTGGTGAAAATGATCCAGATCGCCGTTATTGATGATGTAATGATCGGCGATAGCGATCGGGCCGCCTTTATCAAGATTTTCAATTTCTGCCCAATCACGTTGATTTGCCTCGGTATCTGTTAGCGGGCGGATGGGTCGTTGAGTGAGCCGATGGTGGCGTAAATGTTTGGGAGTGACGACCGCAACGACGGTTAGTTCTCCGGGGAAAGCGCGCTTCATGATCTTATACTCAGTCCACGTGTAAATGCCATCTGCTACGATGCGATGCTGTCCGGCATCGATTAAATTTTCGATTTGGGTTACGATGCGATTGACGACAAAATCCTTACCTTCGCGTTCGCGCAGTTCCTCGCGGAACGTCTGCTCATTCGCCTCTGTATGCTCTAGATGAGCTTTTTCCATTGCGTCCAGAACGACGCCGCCAAAATAAACTTTCGGGTAGCCTTTAGCGGTCAAGTATTCTACCGCCGAACTTTTGCCGCTGCCAGTTAATCCAACAAAGGCAACAATTTTTACATTTTCGTGATGTGTCATTAGTTCCAGTATATCAGAGATAGTATGACGCCGCGTTTTTACTGGCCGCAGTCGGTTAGCTTGGGGAGGGTGGTATACTAATAAGATGACAAAAAAGCTGGCTGTAATCGATGGAAAGAGCGTGTTTTACCGTGGCTATTACGCTATGCCCGGATTAAGCTTATCCGATGGCACGCCAACGGGCGGTGTGTTTGGATTTGCGAGCCTTGCGATCGAGCTAATTAAGAAACTCGAACCCGACTACGTTGCTGTTGCGTGGGATAAAAAGGGGACGAACATTCGTAAGCGCCGCGAGATTTACCCAGAATACAAAGCTGGCCGCAAGAAAGCACCGGACGATTTTTATGCGCAGTTACCGATGCTATTTGAGCTGCTAGAGGCATTTGGATGGCCATTATACGAGTTAGATGATTATGAGGCGGATGATATCTTGGGCGCATTTGCAAAACAGGCTACCGAAAAGGGGATTGAAACGTATTTGCTGACGAGTGATTTGGATGCATTACAGTTGATCAGCCCGACGACGAAAGTCTTCGCGCTAAAGAACGGCCTCAGTAATTTAGAGGAGTTTGACGTTGCATACTTTGAGGCAAAATACGGTATCAATGTCGAACAGTTCCTTGACCTAAAGTCACTAAAAGGTGATTCGTCCGACAACCTGCCGGGTGTGCCAGGTGTGGGTGAAAAGACGGCCGTGCAGTTACTGCAAGAATACAAAACATTAGATAACATTTATGATCATATTGACGATATCAAACCAACCATCGCCAAGAAGTTGGCGGCCGGTAAGGATCTAGCGTATATGAGTAAAGAAGTCGGCCGAATATGGACGGACGCGCCTGTGCAGTTGGACTGGGCTGTGGCGGATATCAATGATATTAATCTCCCAGGTGTCGCAGAGATTCTTCGTAAATTTGAATTTAGTTCGCTAGTTCGTCGGCTACCAAAGCATATGCAGACCAGTACAGCACCGACGGATCAGGTCGGATTGTTTGATGCGAGCGTGGAATCTTCATTAGTGCCACTGTCAGTAACGCCATGGCCAGATACGCTATCGATTGACGGGCCGGTTGCGCTACAATACGATGTTGACGCAAAAGAGGTTTGGCTATCGCCAAATATGGCAACGCTCTACTGTGTACCTATTGATACTATCGATGCGAGCGTCTGGCAGGCTTTGCGGTTGGCAACGGTTATCGGATACGACAGTAAATTGCTATATCACCAGTTGGCGGAAAATAACATTGACGCACGCTTCGACGCGGTCCATGATATTCACCAAGCGGCGTTTCTAATCGATCCCTTGCAGCGTGATCGCAGTTTGGCAGCCCTTGCAGGCGAATCGATTAGCGATACGCCGACAGCCATAGCAGCGATGTGGCAAATATACGCACAGCAACAACAGGCATTCGCCAGGAACGAAAAGCTTGCCAAAATCGCCTATGAGCTCGACTTTCCTTTGACATATCACTTGTTCGCAATGGAGCGTCGTGGTATTAAGATTGACCGGACAATGCTTGCGAAGATGAGCAGTGAACTAGGGGAGGAGCACGCTCGACTTGAACAAGAAATGTATACGCTGGCGGGCTATGAATTTAATATCGGCAGCCCATCACAGTTATCGGATGTGCTGTTTACGAAATTGCAACTACCGACTGCAGGAATAAAGAAGGGTAAAACCGGCTATAGTACAGGCCAAAAAGAGCTAGATAAATTACGCGGACAACATCCGATTATCGAATTAATCGAGCGGACGCGTGAACTTGCGAAACTGAAAAACACGTATATTGATACGTTACCGAAGCTCGCTGATATTCACGATCGTATTCATACGACATTCAATCAAGACGTCGCCAGCACTGGCCGATTAAGTAGCACGAATCCGAACTTGCAGAATATTCCCGTTCGCACCGAACTGGGGCGAAAAATCCGTACGGCGTTTATCCCTGACGGGGATAAAGCATTCGTGAGCGCTGACTATAGTCAATTCGAACTGCGCCTAGCAGCAATATTGGCGAATGATGCAGAGCTTATCAACGACTTTAACGGTGATGTGGATATTCACACTAAAACGGCTAGCCGTGTTTATGGTGTTCCGATGGATGATGTTACAAAGAGTCAGCGCCGCGATGCTAAAGTGATTAACTTTGGCGTGCTATATGGGATGAGTCCGCATGGTTTGTCTGCAGCAACCGGCATGAACTTTACGCAGGCTAAAGAGTTTATTGATCAGTATTTTACGCTCCGTGCTCCTATCCGTCAGTACATTGACTCGACGCTGCAGCGTGCGGCAACAGAAGGGTACGTCGAGACATATTTTGGTCGCCGACGCCCGACGCCCGATGTGAACAGTAGTAATTTTATGGTCCGTGAAGGGGCTAAGCGTGCCGCGGCAAATATGCCGATTCAGGGAACCGAAGCGGACTTGATGAAGATGGCGATGATCGAGGTCGACAAAAAGCTTGGTGATCTTGGTGAACAGATCTTGCAGGTACACGACAGTATTCTGATCGAATGCCCACAAGAGAATGTCGAGGCGGTCGCTGATTTATTGAAAACAACAATGGAAAATATCTATCCTGACCTAGGTATTAAACTGCGAGTTGATGTTTCGATTGGAAAGAACTGGGGAGAGCTTTAAAGGGGAAAATGCTCTTGCTTTTCTGATTGGTTTGGTGCATTATTTATAGCAATATATAAGGTGTAGGATAATTAACAAATCACATGTCAGAACTCATTCCGCAATCAGATGCTTCTCTTAATGCAACTCCTAAAGAAATAGAATTACAGGATTACTATGCCTGGAAAAATCCTCTCGATGAGGCGCGCCGCCACGTACAGGATAATTATGGACCTTGCGGTCCAGAGCGGCTATACGCTCCTAAAAAACCGCTCTGGGAAAATGAAAAGCTGAGTGACACTGAGCGTCAGCAGCTTTGGGTTGGCGCGCAGATTATTGAAATGAACAAGAGGAAGCAGATATTTTCTCAGGCAGCTGCTCTGATTGCGACATCACATGAGCGGGCGCAATTTTATGATGAAATTCTTTGCGATTACGTCGGTGACCCTAAAAAAATAGGGCAGTTTCGCGAGATCAGCGCACAAAACAATCACACACCATTTGACGATGTTGATTTTAATTATGACAAAGGCGTGTTGAATGCCTTTACGCACGATAAGATCATTCATGTGCGCGAAACGCGTGATCCGGCCGCTAAATCACGAAGTCAAAAATTATTTATTGTTGTTGCAAACCTCGTGACGATGGATATTCAGCGTTTATATGCAGACGACAAGCCACAAATCGAATCACTAGGTAATCCTGACTTGCGGTTTAACGAGATTATTCCCTTAACCTCTCGCACGCTTCAGGGAATGGAAATGCATTTCATGGGGGATGGCGAAGATGTATTGCAGCCCTACCTTCAGGAATTTTCAAAAAATCAAGCTGTGGCGATGCAGCCGCATTTGATGATGTCGGCGACTGACGGCTGGAAATATAAGCCAGAAGGATACGCGGAATACAGCAAGCTGCGCCCAATCGAGCATCTTACAGAGGAGCGAGGCGTTCTTTGGGCGCTTGCACAGGCGCGTGGACTGCCCGTTAGCGACCGAGGTGCGCTTATTTCTCAGGCGACACAGTTTGAGATTGAACAGTAAGCATAATCATTGACATTTTCATGCAAAAGTGCTAAAATGTACTTATGTATAAGAGTAGTTCATCACGGGTGGTTCCAATTGTTCTCGTTTTAATTGTCGTTGCCATTGCAATAGCGGCATTAGTTTCTGTTGGGCGAGCGATTTTTGGGGGCAATGACAGCCAAGAGACTGCACGAGTTGACCTGGGTGTTGAATCACTATTAAATACGTCTCCTGATCGTAGTGTGCGCATGACGGTCCGCGGACCGATAGTTGCTGACGAGGCTTTTCGGTCGTATCAGATAGCTGTTGATTCAAGCAGTCGAAGGATGACTACATATTCCGGTTACCTAGATCAGACACTCGAAACTAGTCAGCTAGGCAATAACACTAAGGCCTACGAAGAGCTTGTTTATGCACTCAACCGAGTGAATTTGATGAAGGGTGAAGAGTTAGAGGGGGAGAAGAACGACACTCGCGGCGTTTGTGCTACTGGCCGCGTCTATGAGTTTGAAGTCCTTCAAGGCAACAGTGTGATAAAGCGTCTATGGACTTCGACCTGTAAGGGATCTCAGGGCTCCTTAAAGGCTAGCGTCAAACAGATCGAAACACTCTTTACGAATCAAATTCCCGACAGTAAGAAAACGCTCAGTAAAATAGACGTTTAAATCAAATACCGCGTATACTAGCAGTATGATACGCGGTATTATTTTTGATTGTTTTGGAGTGCTATATCAGGGGAGTTTAGGGCATCTTCGTGATTATACTGCCGAGGCTGATCATGATGAGCTAAAGAATTTGACACTAAGTTCTGACTACGGATATCTTTCGCGTGATGAATATATCGAACAGGTTGGACGTCTAACGCATAAATCGCCAGCCGAAATTGAGGCAATCATGCGCGCGACGCATATTCGCAATCAGGCGCTTGTCGATTTGGTCCGAACTTTGCGGCCGCAGTTTAAGGTAGCGATGCTAAGTAATGTCGGCCGGGGTCTGATTGATCAACTTTTCACGCCCGATGAACTCACTGAGTTATTCGATGCGGTCGTGCTGTCGAGTGATGTTGGGATGGTGAAGCCAGATCCGGCGATATTTTCATATACCTGTGAGAAGATAGGATTAGAGCCGCATGAGTGCATGATGGTCGACGACATTCAGGATAACATTGATGCCGCAAATGATATTGGCATGCATGGTATTGTATTTAATACTACAAATACTTTCATCTCTGATGCGCGTGAAGTTATCACCCATAATATAAAATAGTTATAGTTCCACTTTGTATAATTCTCGTTGACTAATTACTAGATTTGCTGGATAATGAAGAAAAATTTAGCGTAAGCAGGAAACAAAAAAATGATTGAAAAAAAAGGATATAAAGCCGCCAGTGTATTAGCTGTCATGGCGATCGTATTGTCACCAGTAGCTGCATCTGCAGCATCAAGCAACACAACCGTTCAAGCAACGGTCGCATCGGTAATTAGCGTCAGCTCAACGCCAACTGTTGCTATTTCAGTAACACCAGCTGTCGGTGGTGTAGAGGCAACCGCGAACGACACCGTATCGGTTGATTCAAATGATCCAGATGGATATAACTTAACCTTAGAAAATGACGCAACATTGACGATGTCGGGTCCATCCGCTGCGACACTTGCAAAGACGACCGGTACCTATGGTACGCCTACTGCTTTAATAAATAACTCATGGGGCTATCGCCTAAGTGGTTTTACAGCAGGTACGTATGCCGGCGTTGAAGACGCTGCGCAAAATATCAAGAGTACGACCGCAACCGCTGCTGGTGATACAACTATTGTCACCTATGGTGTAAAAGTCGATACAACAAAGCCTGCCGGCGTGTACTCTGACTCGGTCACTTACACTGCTACCGTTAAATAATCTTTCCTAAATTTTCAGTCTAAATAGAGCACCATGGTGCTCTATTTTATATTTAGCTCCGTCCGCTAGCGATTTAGTGTATAATGATACAAAATAATGACGTTTACGCTTACCTGACTGACGCGACTGACAGAGCGAGAGGGAAAATGATGAAAATCAATATAACAGGACATACAGTGGGCCAGGGTATTGTGGCTCTTGCGGCAATCGGATTGTTGACAGTAATAGGGGGTGGGCAAGCGGGCGCTGTTGACGAGAGCGCAAACGTCGAGCGCATTACACTTTCACCGTCATCAACGACTGTGGAGATAGACGCCGGTACTGTGCAGCGTGGAACGATGACCGTTCGAAACGACGGTGATGTTGCCTATGGCTTTAGCGTCTACGCCCGTCCGTACGGGGTTGTTAATGAATTATACGAACCTGACTTTACTAATCAGCAGGCGAATACGAGCGTGTATAAGTGGGTGCAATTTGATCAAACGAAATATCAAGTTGCCGCTGGTGAGAGTGTTGAAGTAAAATACACTATCCGTGTTCCCGAGAATGCGACCCCTGGAGGGCATTACGGTGTGTTGTTTGCTGAAACGGACGAGCAGGCTTTAGAGGGGACTGGCGTTGCGCGTAAGAAGAGGGTTGGAAACCTGATGTACGTCACTGTTAAAGGAGAATACAAAACAAGTGGTGCTTTTAAGGAATTTATTCTACCATTCTGGCAGACGAGAGCACCGGTTGTTAGCTCGGTACGAGTAGAAAATACTGGAAATGCGGACTTTAGAGCAAGGGTTAGTACTATCGCTAAGGATATGTTCGGTCGAACGAAGTATACCTATACGAGCGATCCGATTGTATTGCCGTCAACGACACGCTTAGTCGAAATGAAATGGGAAGCGGCGCCTAATTTTGGCATATTTAAAGTAGATCAATCGATTGAATTTTTACAGCAGAAAAAACAAAATAGCGGATACGTACTAGTTGCACCAAGATGGGCGCCTATCCTGGTTATTGTGATTATTGCCGCAGGAGCATCTTATGCCGTATTACACCGGCGTAATAGTCGCCGCTAAATCATTGTTACTGTCGGCCGGTGTTGTCGGCCTCGTTAGTGGCGGTATCGTGTCAGCGCAAGCACCCGATGACAATGTTGAAGTAATGGTGTGTCCTGACGCGAGCCAGTCAAGCTTTACGGTGAGTATGCCCCAGAGCGATTCGGTGACAGATCAAGAGAAAACGGTCATTAGCGGCAGTGTCCTTTTGATTTCGCAGATTGATTTTTTTATCAACGATACATACAGTCACACAGTAGCTCTTGGGGGGCGGGATGTTGAATTTTCATCCGTGATGTCACTGCCGCCCGGGACGCACACTTTGAAATTTGTCGCAACCGACAGCTGCTCGAATGTTACCCACACACAAACCGTTGTCGTCACATACGAACCTGCCATACAGCCGAGTATTGGCAACGAGGTACCGACGAGGGTTGGCGACCAGCCGAATGTCGACGCTGTTGTCGGGGAGGATATTGTTCCACCAAAAAGCATCGCACAGGAGGTGATGGAGAATTTTATTATTTCACCGATAATCATCATAGGAAAAGCGTTAGATATCACATCGCTACCAGAAGCAAGTTCGGGCCAATCATGGCAGAACACTAGCAAGTCTATATCCTTCGTTTTCGGCTCATCACTACTCCTTGCCGCCGCTTACATCAGTTTGCTTGGCTCGATTCCCTCAAAGCTGTCGCTGTTACCGTACTCTCGCTCTCAACTGACTGGTGGACTGGCGATTATTGGGTTAGTAGTGCTTGTATTTGTGTTTATCCTTTAAATTGGAAAATGATATGATAAAAGTAATGAATATGCGTCATAAAATCGGCTATTTCGTGATTGTTATCGGGGCTGTCATGTTGGGGTTTGGTGTTTCAGCCGTTCACGCTGAAACGATTACGAGCCCGAGCTATAAGATTAACGGCAACCTGGGCGGTAGTTTTGGTGGTCAGACAAATTCAACGAATTATAAAATGACTTCGATCGGCGGAGAGGCGATTGTTGGCAGTGGGTCAAGCAGTAGTTATATTATCGATCAGCAGCAGACAAGCGCCGCTGCACAGACAATGGAAATATCCGTACAGCCAAGCGGACTCGTGGGCTATTATCCGATGGATGAGAACGCAGGTACAACAACAAATGATGCGAGTCGGTACGAGAATAACGGTGCGTTTAATTCTACTGCTAGTTGGTATGCGAGTGGAAAACTAGGAAGTGCTGTTGACATGAATGGTGCAGCAGATCCGTCTGATACGGGAGCGGTGCTTGTGCCTGATCATAGTAATTTACCGTCTGGCAATGCCATGACAATCGAGGCCTGGGTACGCCAGTCATCCTGGGTATCCAATCAGGCGATAGCGACGCATTGGGACTATAACGGCGCCCCAGAAGAGAGGTCGGGATCGTGGGCACTTCAAACTGGTGCAGATCAAAATTTGCGAGTATTTATTGCAGATGGACAGGGGGATGCCGGTAATAATTATGTAGATACAGACTTTAATACTTGGGCTAGCTTTAATGTCTGGCGGCATGTAGTAATGGTGTACGATGGGACGCAGTCTCAAGCTAATATGGTCAAGGTGTATATCGATGGTAATCTTGTCGGGTCGTCGGTTGTTGGAACATTACCATCTACGCTTCAAAATTCTGATGGCGCACTATCAATTGGATCTTTCCCTGGCCTTGGTCGGTCATTGCGCGGTGCGGTTGATCATGTGAAGCTGTTTAACCGTGCGCTAACGGCCGCCGAGATCACTGCTGAATACCAAGCGCAGAATGCGGGAGCTGCCGCGGGCCTTACATTAGGTACATTGACGACATCATCGACAACGTCATTGGTTGATGCTGTTGTGCGTACCAACGCCCTGGACTATACGCTCGCTACACAGCAGGATCATAACCTGCAAAGCGGGAGTGATTTCATTCCTGCAGTGAGCGGATCAATCGCGGCGCCTGCTACCTGGAGTGAAGGAGTTACGAAGGGGCTGGGCTTTACGCTACTAGGCGCGCCAACGCTTGATAGTAAATGGGGCACGGGAGCAAAGTATGCCGCCGTGCCGTCGTCTTCTACCACGTTCTATACTGGCACAGGTAATGTAAATGGCGTGGTAGACGTTGTGAATATGCGGTTTCGATTAGATATTGCGGCAAGCCAGCCGATGGGAGCGTACAGTAATACGATCACCTATACCGGGACTGTGACGCCATGATGCGCTGGTTGCTTGGTCTGGGTATTGTGGTTGGGGTACTGCTTACAAATAGTGCGGTCGCACATGCCGAGCCAACGCTTGGCTTGCAACCATTGCAGTACACGGAGACACTGCAAAAAGGTGAACGTAAGCAGGCGTTTATTGACGTCACCAATCCTTCATCGCAGCCAATCATCGTGCAGTTTCAAGTTCAAGCATTCAAGCAAATTGACGATAAAGGAACATTGTCATTCTATGATGATTCACGATTGAACGAAGGTATTTCACT
>CBIHME010000010.1:0-12117 GCA_966210965.1 uncultured bacterium | reverse complement strand
AACCGCACAATTTGGCGTATCTAACAGTACGCTGAAATTGTCCATACTGTCATCATTACTGAACTTACCATCCCATGAACCAACCCTTACCCAGTTGTCATCCTGTTTTACCATAAAACTGCGCACCATGCCGCCGGCCCCACAGGCATTTCCTATGAGCGCCTGTGTTTTATCCTCGGTCACGCCTAATACTAATTGCCTAAACCGCCCTTGTAATTGGACGCACGGATTATCCTTCTCATAGACAGACAAAGCTTCCACCAGTCCCGGCACCTGCGCGTACTCTCCCATAAAATCCAGCGCCTCCTGCTGGGTCTTTTCTCGAAGGCTTATCGGCGCAGAACTAATTAATCCCGGCATCGCCTCCATAACTTCCGCTACCTCCGCAAGATTGGGGCCGGCTTTCTGCTCGACGTGGTTTTTATATATAACAGACGCAAGCACTGCAATTATCGCTACCAAAAATAAACCGACTGCTAGCTGGAATGGGCCGACAGATGTATGTGATTTGCGTTTTACGTGTTTCATTATTATCCTTATGGTTATATCAGTTGACTATATTGTACAGCAAATACGGTGCCGTTCGATGCACATTGCGACTGTAATATAGTTTCATTTTGATATACTCGAGCAATGACATACTCGCAAAAATATGCACTCGTTCATTTTATCTCGCCTATTGCATACGATACGCAGTTTAGTATGAGTGATTGGCCGCTACACATCACCATTGCGGACGTCTTCGCAGTTGATCGATACGAACACGATTTAGACGCAAAGCTTCAACTACTCATGACAAATAGTAGTCCGACCACGATACGCGCCATAGCCGACGGCGCGCTCGGCGTCACTTCAGTCACTTTTCTCGAAGTAACTCCCCAGCTTCAACAGTTACACGATGCCATCGTCACCCTACTAGAGCAGAATGATGCCACATTCAATCACCCCGAGTTCACAAAAAAAGGCTTTATACCCCACAGTACAATTCAGGATGACAGTCGATTGAATGTCGGCGACAACATTACGCTCGATACTGTCTCACTTGTCGATATGTTTCCGGATGATGATTGGCGACAACGAAAAGTCATCGCACATTTTTCAGTAAGCACATAAAAATTCTACTTATCCTTTATACTAAAACAATGCAGCCCGATTATCAGCTACCGAAAAAATTTACTGACTTTGCGCCAGATTACATACAAAACCTCGCAGTGCAGCATGGATTTATCTATTCCGCAGAGAGTGCTGGCGATGCTACGGAGTCAAGCCTCTATAACAACCCAAAAACAAGCACGGTCGAGCTGTACAAAATGCAGTTTGAGATCGCTGGTTTGCACTGCGAATACTATACCGCAGACTATTTTCCATTAATATATGCTAACATGCCACAAAATCTCATCACTACATCCGCAGAATCGGGCGCACAGCTTACGACACGCATGCAGGTACAGGTATTCTCCATCGACCTACCGTATACTGTCGAAAATCTTTACGTCGAATCGCGAACGAATGTCACTATCAATAACGTTTTAGGACTGTCGTCGCTAGCATTTAAAGATTCCGAGCAGGTTCGTCTGGAAGGCGACTTTAGTTATTTCTTTAAAGCAATCGTACCCAAAGGCGAGCAAATAACTGCTTTTACAATTCTGGCTCCGAATATCATGCTCCACCTTCTGGCCGATGGAGGTGATTACGACTTTGAGTTTTCTGGAAGCAAGATCTACTTTTATAAAACACCGAATATTATTGTTGGCGGCACTATCCCCCTCAATCAATCGGCGTATAATCAGATGCTTGCATTCGGTATTAAGACGGCCCAGACATTGGCCCGTGCATCCCGGCCTGCCAAGATAGCCGATACAACAAGCACCCCCCAGATGTGGCAACTGTTCGGCATGAGTAAAGTGCGCCTGGTTGCGACAATTTGGATGATGATACTAGGATTTATGTTTATCATTTCGAGCATTACACTTCCCTTATTATGGCCCCTTGCGGCAATCGTAGCGCTAGTTGTTTATACAAAGTACCGGCGTCTACTAAAAAAACGACGCCGACTTGCGAATGAATGGCGCGCAAGGCAAAACTAGACAGTTCTATGAGGGTTTGTTTCATCTTATGCTAAAATCGCTATAAGAATAAACGGATATTATACAATATGCAAAAAAACAAAACCCCCAACCACTTAAAAGATCTACTCTTGCTCTTCGCCATTCCGATCGGGATAGCCCTTTTCGCTGTAGCAGCGATCTACGTTCCAAGACTTTTCGCTCAACCAAGCTATGATTTTATCTACACACAATGCGGAGACTACCGCTGTGACGATAATTACAGCGTCGATGCTTTTGGTCGCTTAGTCAAAGAGGCCGACGACATGACCAAACCAGAATATAGAAATAGCACATCGACGATTCATTACTACGATGCCGCGAAAGACGCGACAAGAACTATTGGCATCGAGGAAGCGCAACAATTCAAATTAAATACCTCGTCAAAGTCACCAGACGGTTACAGTCTAGCCCGTGAAGAGCATCAAAGCGGATTCTTATTTTGGAGCGACAACGACGAAGGATGGTATTTAAAGGACGGTGCGAAAAAAAAGAAAATCGAGCTGGCTAATACCGGATCATATTATTCACAAAATATAAAATTCTTAGGATGGGTTGAGAAATGAATGACAAACAAACGCTACTAGACGAGATAAAAAATGGCCTGCAGACTGGTATTCTAACCGAATCAGACCTTCAATCTTTTATCACCACATCGCCAACTCGACTATCATCACCAACAAATACACCAGACGAGCAAGTTAAGACCAATAAACTCTCTGCCGTTGATGTCATGTTCTATATCGCTGGTATCGTCTTGTTCTCAACGATCATGTCTGTCATCGCACAATCTTGGAGCGACGGAAATGCGCTGACGCATATCTTCTTGAGTGCCGGAATCGGCACAGTCCTATGGGGAATCGTCTACTACCTCGTCAATAATTCAGTTCAAAACGAGATAAGAACCGGCCTAACGAACGCATTACTCCTCACGGGATCGCTCTTGATTATCGTTGGCGGGTATGTGATTACGAATGAAATTGTCGGTGGCTTTGGGACAGTCAATTATTTACCAGGGGCACTAACTCTTGCGGCTCTCAGCATGATACATCTTGGATTTGACCGAGTTATAAAAAAAGATCTGACGCTTCTGCTGGGGGTTCTGCTTGGCGTGGCGGCATTTCCCGCTTTGCTCTTTGGAATACTGCAAGATTCGGATGTACCAACAGATGTTTGGTCGTTCGTTTTAATCCTATCGATGGGACTACTTGCGTATGCGACAAGAGTGGTTGCAAAAATGCATCCCGAACGAAAAAATATCCACAGTGCGTTCGATTCATTCGGTGCGTTTGCAGCACTGACAGTTATGTATATAGCAAGCTTTGGTAGATTCGATGTTGCATGGATTGTATTGTTAGTCGCTTCCGTGTTCGCCATCTTTTACCTCAGCATCATTTCTCAGAACAAACACCTACTCGGCAACGCGTCGTTCTTCCTTGTGTTGACGATCATCACTATTTCATTCAAATACTTCTCTGGATTTGGCGCAACAGCTAGCCTAATCGTTGCGACAGTTGGGCTACTGGGTACGGCCGCGATTGCCGCTAGTATCAATAAGAAATACTTTAAATAACGCGTCATACTATCTCAACGTAATGCAATTGATACGAGAATACGATGAAACCAGACAATCTAACAAGTCAATCCAAGGATCCGGCGGACGACAGGGCGGCTACACTTAGCAGCCTTTATCCTCAGCCGGCCAAATATAGTCGCTCTTTTATTCACGCACCACACCTCACGACTAAGGCTATTCCATCGGAAAGAATACACATGAATCACGCGATGACAATACTCAGCGGTCTCGCGCTATCGCTGCCATTCATCACATTTGAAATCGGAAGATCGACACTTACCAATACATCGACCCTGGCTGAAGTAGTTCAAATAGGGATGATAGCGGTAGTATATCTTGCGCTCGTTACGTCGCTTGCCATCCTGACGTTCAAATTATTCACCACAAAGATTCAGATTACAATAATGAGTCCGACATTTTCGTACTGGGCCATCCAGCTATTCTCAATTCCTGTCATTGTGATGGTTAAAGAGTTTTTTCTAAACGGCACACCAACGCTCGCTATAACTGCAGTCTACCACCTGGGAGCGGCCGTCATTTTCGCCAGTACGACCTTTGTTTTTACTTATCTTGATCGAATATCACCAACCAACGAGTCCAGGAGTCGGAAGTTAATGCTTGCATTACTCATCCTTCCCTACCTAATCGGAGGCTTGAGCGCATTAGTAGGATCAATCAGATAGTACGACACCCAATGCGCCTGAGGCCGCGTTATCGTCATGACATGTGAACTATTTTACTGCCATTAGCTTACTATAAGCGCATACTAAACTAGTCATAATTAATGGAGGATTTACGATATGGCAGAGGAATATGATAGTTTACATCACATGAGACGAGACGTTCACGAAGCACATACCAACTCACAGATCGCAAAGGTTCTCTCGACACTCGCGATGATTGCGGCAGCCATCTCACTGGCTTTGGCATTGTGGGCACTCGATAAGGCTGGCGAAGCATCAAGTAATGCAAATCGATCACTTGAAACAGTACAACAACGCACACAGTAGCAAGCCGCACATGTAGTAATCAGATTGCAGACTCTAGCGAACCTTGAGTCTGCAATTGAGTAATGAATGGAGGGCTCGTGAGTCAACAAAGATTTCATCGCTGCGCAGTGCTTGTTGTCGATATGCAAAATGCATATTTTAATAATGATGCGCTACACAAGAAGCAGTCGTCATTGACCCAAAAAATAAATGACATTCTTTCGTTCGCAAAACAACACGATATTCCAGCATTTAATATACGGACCGAGCATCAAAAAAACACTGCAACATGGACTCTTAACATGAAGAATGACAAGCAGGGATATTTATTTGCCGGTGATGCGGATTCTAAAAACGTACCAGATCTTATCGTAGATGGCACCACTGAAGTCATTAAAACACGAGATAGTGCGTTTCAGGCAACACTGCTTTCTACCATGCTAAAAGATTGGCAAATTGATACTGTTATCATTTGCGGAGTCTCTACTCATACCTGCATTTTCCAAACTGCGTCAGATGCCTATGCACAAAATATCAACGTCGTTATCGCCAAAGAAGCAGTAGCAAGCCATCAACCCAAATATCATAAAACCGCCTTGGATATTCTACGATCAGAATATCGTCAGGCGGTCATGTCGAATTTGCAGTTAAAGCAGTATATTCAGAATAATCGTCAGCAAGATTGAACCGATTACGCTGATAACAATACTCGGCCACAAGAAAAATTTAACGCGTACCTTGCCACTCTGTCGGTTCATCGTTAGCTTGTCCTAACTAGGTATTTAAGGTGTTGTTGATGTGCCAGTCGGGCTTGTTACTGGAGCTGTGGTTGAATTCCCTGCACCACCGCTAAACATACTAAAGCCGCCAAACATAAAGAACAGCGCAAGAAGGAGTAGGGCGATCACAACGCCAATCCACCCGCTACTTGTGCGGCGCTCGCGCGGCGCGTCGTTATTTTCTACAATTACCGTTTCTTTTTCAGCCATTATGCAATCCTTTCATTAAGTATCGTTTATCATTTTACAAAGTGGCTTAAAGCTCGTCTGTAATATACTTAACAAATACTGAATTTAAGATATGTTGGACGTATGCTCGTCGATGATTGCTTTAGCCTGCTGTTCAACGCCTAGGATTTGCTGCACCTGATCTAGTGTAATTTCAATCGTACTGCCGGGTGCAACCGAACCAGAGAGCATCTGTTTAGCGACAGTATTTTCAACTGCACGCTGAACAATTCGTCGCATTGGGCGCGCGCCCAATCGTGGATCATAGCCGCGATCAACCAATAGTAACTTGGCATCATGAGCAACGTTAATCGTAATCTTTTGCAAAGCCATCATCTTGTTAATGCCCGCAAGAATAAGATCGATAACCTGCACTAACTCCTCTTTGCTAAGCGGCCTGAACGTCACAATTTCGTCGAAACGGTTCAGGAATTCTGGACGGAACTGGTTTGTATTAATCAGCTCGTCAATAAACTGCTTCTCAAACTGCTCTAACGCATATCCACGCTCGATGTATTCACGAATCCTGTCAGCCCCGGCGTTAGATGTGGCGATAATGATCGCGTCGCGAAAACTAACTTCTCGGTTCTTTATATCCCGCAAAATACCCTCATCCAATAGCTGCAGTAGGGTTGTTAACACCTGCGGGTGTGCTTTTTCTATCTCGTCCAGCAGTATGACACTGAATGGCTGCTTCATTGCCTGGGCCGTCAAGCTCATCGGATCCTCGGCACCATCTGCGATTAGACGGGTTACGTCCTCTGGACGGACATATTCATTCAAGTCCAAGCGGATCATGCGGTTTTCGCCGCCGAAGTAAACGTCAGCTAATGCTTTCGCTAGTTCAGTCTTGCCGACGCCAGTCGGACCAAGGAACAAGAATGTGCCGATTGGCCTGTTCTGGTTACGAACCCCCGCCCTCGCGCGGCGCAGCGCATCACTAACAACACCAACAGCGCGCGTTTGATTAATCATGCGTTTATGAATCAGATCCTCTAAGCTTAGTAGTTTCTTGCGCTCCTCTTCGCCACTTGCGACGCCAACCTTGATGTTCATCGTTTGTTCGATCGCTTTCTGTACGGATTGCGCAGTAACAAAGCCGTCCTCCGCGTAGCCTGCGGCAGATTGCATAAGCTTAAGAGCGCGACCAGGCATCGAAAGATCATGAATATATCGCTCACTCAGCCGATACGCCTCTTCGAGCGATTGATAGGTATAGGTAACTTTACGTTGAAACTCAGTGATAATGAGCTGATCGCGCATAACCGCGATAGTTTCATCCTTATTTGCTTGTTCGATACTAATTCGGTTCAATGCGTTAATCAGACTGCCGTTGCGTTGACCGATTTGCAGGTAGCGCTGCTCGTCCATCGTCAGGATAATACGTAGTCGGCCAGCCTCAAGGATTGGCAGGAGTACATTCGTCAGGTCAACCGACCCAATACCTTCCTCGAAGAATAACTGTGCGTTATCAAGGCAAATAATAATATTCTTTGCACTGTATGCCTCGCCCAGTACCTGCATGATTAAATGCTCAAGTTCGCCGCGGCCAGGCGCGGCAGCAATGAGCGCCGAAGAATCAAGAATGATCACTTGGCGGAATTTTAAGTTCTCTGGAATACGAGCTGATGCGTCCAACAACCGCTCAGCAAAGGCATGGACAATTGTTGTCTTACCGACCCCCGCAGGCCCCACCAGAACCGCGTTCTGATGGCCGGCATTGCCAAATGTCTCTAACAGTTGATCAAGCGCTTGAGTGTGCGCCTCAAGATCAGCAGACAACATCCCGCCTCGTGCTATTTGTTCGCTAATATTTTGACCAAAACGCGTCAACATAGGGATATACCCGAACGACCAATCTCGTGCGATGCCACCAGTTCGCTTTGGTCTATTGTGGGCCGTAATTAAATCACGAATATGCTGCTGCCATTCAATCCCTTTAATCAGGTCATCATCGCTTAATCGCAGGTGCGCCAATAAACCCTCGTGTTCCGGGAAGCTTCGCATCAATGCTACCGCCAAAATACTGCCAGAAATGTGTTCATACCCCAACTGTTCACGAATCACCATTGCCTCATGCCACAAGGCCGGCATCGCCGCCGTATCGTCAGGGGAGATTTCTTGAAGCATCCGAGCACTGATGCCAAATCGACTTCCAAAAAACTGTCCACTTTGCACTGCACCTACCGCAGTTGCAATGTCCCGTGGCGTTGGCTTGTGTGGTATCTTACCTAAGATATCACCAGATAACAAGTCGTCAATTGTCTTAGGATTTTTTGGACTCGGAAGGTGATGTAATTCGTATTTGTACCACTCGACAAGCATAGCCGGAATAGCGGCAAATCCTAGCAGCATCCATCCAGTCGGCTGACTAATCACCAGCAAACAAACACCCGATAGCATCAATAATGCCGCAACAATAACTAGGACACGCTGCCACGTCCCTTCAAGCATGTGACCGATACGAGCCGTCTGCGCACGGCGACTGTGATAATGAAACTCTATAGGCTCCATGGAATCCACCCTGTAATAAATAGTAAAATACCAAACAATGGCAGTAGGGGAATAAACGCCCAGACAACAACGCTCACCACGCCGATAACGCTATGGATAAATATTGCACCCACGCCAACGATAATCGTGATCGTTCGCACCATGCCACCGATCGCACGCGAAACCAAGCGGTCAAAAAAAGCATGCATTTTGACACTCAACGAACCGCTGACGCTACCAGCGGATATTTGACGAAAAGGCGCGAATAACGTCTTAGCTAATAGGTCGATTGAAAAATAATCCATCGTGTTTGCAAGACGCTCTTTTAGCATCGAAAAACGCTGCCGCCATCCAGCACCGTACCACCATGAAAGAAGACCTACGATAAACATAATCTTATTGTACACCGGCCCATCCAGTTACGCTATAATAGGTTGTATGTCAAAACCCTATGTCACCCTGCTTGGTAAAGCAATTCGCACGATCGCCCGTATTCGAGGTGGTGGATCGGCGCTTCCCGGCCTTTTTGTTGAAAAGATCGATCCCGATTTTATCAAGCGCACGCTCGCACAGTTACCTCATGGCGTCGTCGTTATCAGCGGCACCAATGGCAAGACGACGACCACAAAGATGGTGGTCGCACTCCTTGAGAGTCAAGGACTGAAGGTGTTCACTAACCGAACCGGCAGTAATTTCACCCGCGGCGTCGCTGCGGCACTCCTTGGTGAAGTCGACAATAAGGGTACCTTGAATTGCGACATCGCCGTGCTCGAACTCGATGAAGCGCACGCTGTCCATTTCGTCAAAACCGTTTCACCGCGCTATAGCCTACTACTGAACGTAATGCGCGATCAGTTAGACCGCTTTGGCGAAATTGATACGACCGCAAAAATGCTCGCGCAGATCGCCGACAAGACGACCGAAATGGTCGTACTAAACCGAGAAGACCCCCGCGTTGCAGCAATTGCCAAAACATTACCAGCTGATAAGGTTCATTATTTCGGCCTCGCACCAGAACTAACCCACCTCTTCCCTAGTGATGATGAGCTGCGCAGTACCATCATCAAATCGAACAAGCAGCTACAATCACAAGCGGCTGGCGTTATTCTCCAGGGCATCAAAGATAATACCGCGCAGTTCATCGTGGAAGGTAAACCAATTACTACTACACTGAAATTGCACGGTATTTACAATATATATAACGCAGCAGCAGCTCTTGCACTTGCGCGGTGCGTTCTCCCCGCCGACCACGACAAAATAAAGCTTGTCGAGGCGCTATCTAACGTCACGCCCGCATTTGGACGAGGTGAAACACTGACAGTGAACGGCCAGCCGTTCGAGCTGGTGCTTGTGAAAAATCCTAGCGGCTTCCGACTAAGCCTCTCATCGTTCAAGCCAGCCGGATACCAGACAATGATTGCAATTAACGACAATTACGCCGACGGTCGTGACATGTCGTGGCTGTGGGATGTTGAATTTGAAAGTTTGCGCGCCGAAGGTGTCGCAGTAGTTACTGGAGTGCGTGCATACGACATGGCACTTCGTCTGCAATACGATGAAGTTAGTATCGCGCAAGTCGAGCCCGACCTATCGTCAGCTTTACGGCAATTGCTTTCAAGCGGCGACCAACCAAAGCGCGTTTTTTGTACGTATACCGCGATGCTTGCACTGCGCCGCGAACTGGCTAAAATTACCGATGTGGAGACGATCTCATGAATGAAAAATCGATTACTATTCTACAGTTATATCCGCGAGATATGAATATCTATGGCGACTGGGGTAATACACTCGTCCTGAAGCGTCGGCTAGAATGGCACGGCTACTCAGTTGTCCTAAAAGAATACAATCCAGGCGACACATTTCCGAATGACGTTGATATTATCGTCGGTGGCGGCGGCCAGGATTCTGGCCAAGATGTCATCCAAAATGATCTTTTAGCTATTGGTGATACGCTACATAAACTAGCGGATGATAACGTTCCGATGTTGATGATCTGCGGACTATTTCAACTATTCGGTAAGTTCTTCAAAACGCAGGACGGGCACATTATTCAAGGAATTAATCTGCTCGATATCGAAACTCACGCTGGGCCAGAACGACTAACAGGCAACATCATCACGGAGAGCAGCGAATTTGGCGAGATTATCGGCTACGAAAATCATAGCGGCCAAACATTTCTTGGTAAAAATGTCATACCACTTGGCAAGGTCATAAAAGGGGCAGGAAATAACGGCCAAGATGACAGTGAGGGCGCCCGGTATCGTAATGTCATCGCTACCTACATGCATGGACCATTACTACCAAAAAACCCGGCTATTGCTGATTTTCTTATCGAGAAAGCGGCAATTCGAAAGTACGGCGAATTCATTCCGACCGTTATCGACGATCGTTTCGCAAAGCAAGCCCGAGTAGTCGCGTCTAAACGACCAAGATAAAAATATTCGTTTCGCTGTTTCCAGCTCATCAGCACGACATACGCATTCGTGGACGAAGTAACAAGCAGACAGGAGAAACTAATAGTAAAGAAAATCACGGAAGCAAGTCCGTGAGAACTTCATGTCTCCCGCACCTGCTTGTTACAACGTATTATCGATACCTACACAGCAAAGCCGGCCATAGCCTTCTCTGCTTCGCTGCGACCACCTTGAAATCCCATGGCCAGCATGGGACCAGTCAGCTCCCACTCGGGGATGTGCTTGGTTCCGGGGTGGCGGGCCGTACCGATGAAGAATTGCGCGAGGGCGCCGCCATGGTCGCCGTCGTCGTACCGCTGGAGCGATTCGTTGACAACCCGGCGAAGCCAACTGCGTGCATCACCAATCGGTGCTTCACACACTTCGCCAGTCCGGCGCAGTCGGTCAATAACCTTCTGCGCAGAGCCATCGCCGCCGTTGTCGCGGTCAAATCCCCACGGATCAAACGCATTGTCATCCGTAAGATCCAGCTTGAGGCACCGCCCATAAAGATAATCGAAGTACAGCGCAGCCCGACCGGGAATGCTCATGCCTCCGTAATCGGGTGTGGCGGTATTGCCCAACTCGGTCAACTCCGCCGCCCACTCCTTGGTCATAACATACGGCCCATGCTGAAATTGCAAGGCCCCCATGTAGCGCGGCGCCATTGCGGCGTTGAACAGTGCTGCAAGTACGTCGGCCTTGGAAAGGTCAGCGATATTGACGACAGGTCGTTCGGACATACTATCCATTCCTTCCTTCAACTCTGGCATGGGTTGCCTCTCGCTGAGCGAGCGTGTGTTTTCTTTACACACGAGATGAGGTATAAGCCCACATATTTCGCGAACTCATATCCCATCTCGTGTATGTTATATCACTGTCTGATTGTAAAAGTGCCTAGGAATATCTTATACTCCACGAGCAGGTAATATATTATCATAATTTTAAATTATTGTCAATTGACAACAGCTTATAGATGCGCCTCAGTCCAAGCTATACTATGGTCGGGGTAACAAGACTTGAACTTGCGACCTCACGGCCCCCAGCCGTGCGCGCTACCAACTGCGCCATACCCCGATATCTTTTATTCTATAGCCTGAGCCTGTAGCCGTTGTAGTTCGTCAATAATCTGCTGACCGTGTCCCAACGGAGTGACACGTCCATACACCTTCACCACTTGCCCCTGCGGATTGATGATAAATGTCTTTCGCAAGACGCCTTCTTTACCAAATTGTTTCTTGCCCCACGCACCGTATGCGTTCATCGCCGTCAGGTCAGGATCACATAATAACGTAAAGTTAAGCGTGTATTTCGCTTTAAACTTATCGTGGCTGCTTGCATCGTCTTTACTAACACCGACAATCTCAGCACCCAAAGCAGCAATGTCATCTCGTGCATCACGAAGACTACACGCCTCGATCGTGCAGCCTGGCGTGTCGTCCTTTGGGTAAAAATACAAAATCGTCCACTTGCCTGCGTAATCAGCCAATTGAT
>CBIHME010000009.1:0-12200 GCA_966210965.1 uncultured bacterium | reverse complement strand
GATATCAAGTGGCCCAGAACAGATATCAGAAACCATTGTTCCGACGCCCGTACCGTGTAGGACGGCGTTAGTGTATTCTGGTGCGATCGTTACAATACTGTCAGGTGAAGAGCCGCAGGCGCCCCATCCGTCCGCTTCGTAGCACTGTAATTTACCTAGTGACGTGTCGTAATACATCGATCCCAGAAGGGCGTCATTGTTGCTGGCAATCGGCGCAGAAGCTGAGCGGTCGAGTGTTAGTAGCGTGGCTGGCCCACCATTAACGCCGCCGCCGATTTGTACATTTGGTGTCGCGCTACTACTGAGTGTCATTGACAGTGCATCGACATGGAATGTGCGCCCGGTAGCGTCGGTCTGCGTAAAGTAAACGTATGGATTAACGGATGGTGTAGTGCCGGTGGTGATATAGCAGGTGACCTTTGTGAAATCAGTTAACGATGACGAGATGGTCTGTGTATTGTAGTCTGCGCAGTTCACGAATGTCGTGCCGCCGTCGGGAGAATAGCGAACGGTGAAGTTATTGAATCCGCCAGTCGTGCTTGCGGCGTAAACGGTGACGCGGTAAAGCGTGCTATCGAGTGGGCTGATCGCCAGTTTGTTGCGGACGCCTTGGCCTGCACCAGTCGTCACGGCACGTGCACTGTCGCTCGCGTCAAATCCGGCACTCGTGCTGCGAGTGACGGTGGCGCCACTGGCGGCTGTCCAGTTGGTAGCGAAATTTGCATTATCACTAACACTGCCATCCGAGGCGTAGTTGTAGTCGGCAGCGATTGCGACGCTCAAGTTGTCGATATAGAATGTTCGTGCGGTACCGCTACTGGCCTGTCTAATTAAAATAGCATTGCTCGCTGTGATGCCCGATGCGGGGGCAGTAAAGGTACAGTTGACCTTTGTCCAGACACTGGTTGTGACGGCCTGGTTGGTGGTGCAGGGAACGGAGGTTGCGGTACCATCGATAGAATAATGGACGGTCATGTCAGTGAATGTACCGCTTGTTAAGCGTGCTGCGAACGAGACGTTGTAGTTTGTTTTGGCGGTCAGGGCTGTATTAAGGGTGTTGCGGACGCCGTCGTTAAGTGCGCTGGTTGTTGTCGTTGTGACCGAACCTTTACCAGTGGCGATGAAGTTACCGGCAGTAATATAACGACTTACTGCCGAGCTGCCAATAGCACTCCACGTACTAGCAGGGAATGACGTGTCGCCACCGCTGCCAGTAATTTCAGCACCACCATTAGACGCGTATTCCGTCACGTTGCTATTGATAGAAAACAGGCTAGCAGCTGAAGATGTCTGGACGCTCAGCAGGGTGCCGTTAACGGCATTTGTGCTGCTGTCTCGAATTGTCAGCCCGTTCGTATTACCTGTTTTTGCAACGATAAGTTCGGCGCCACCAGCACTTTGTAGGGTGCTGTCGTAAGCAGACTGTAAAGTGGTTGAACTAGACGCACCGGCGGCAGTCCAGTCAGTACCGTTCCAGATCATGGTCGCTGATGTGTTTTGACGCATAGCAACAACATTGCCGACGCCGCCGCCATTGACGGCGAGGGTAAAGTCAGCTGAGCCGTTTGCTGCGGTAATATAAAGAATGCGGCCAGCAGTTAGGAGTGTTGGATTAGGAAGGGTGGCAATTTGCCCTTGTTGACTAAAACCGACTAATACGGCCGCTGAATTATTGACCGATGCAGTAGCTACCGTACAGCTGGTTGCAACGAGTGCCCCGCCTGTATAGCAGTTCGGGTCGTTTGTAGTTGTAGAGAAAGTAGGCGTGGTAATGACAACCAGTCCGTTTGCGCCGGTTCCCGTACCTGCACCACCGCTTAAGGTAATATTGCCGCCATTGGCGCTTCCGGTTGTTGCGTTGCCGCCTTGGATGGTGAGGGCACCCCCTGAAACGGCCGTTGTTGAGCTATTTGTTCCGCTGATGGTAAAGTTATTTGGCGCGCCTGCTGATACGCCGTTACCTAGGTATAGACTATTGGCGTTGTCAAAGGTTGCGCGCGTCGTTCCATCGGTCTTGATTGTTATGTCAGTTTTAGCCTGAAGCGTTGTTGTTCCGCTCGTTGCGGCTCCGCCGGTTCCTAGGGTGACGTTAGTTGTTCCGCCAAGGCTTCGGTTTCCGATGTAGATGTTTTGTTCGCCGCTACTGTCGTAGTTTTTTCCTAAGTAGATACTACTGGCGTTCAGTGTACCAATGGCTACGTTTCCATCGTTGTTCGCACTGTCCCCGCCGCCGGCATCGACTGTGATGTCCCCGCCACGGCCTGTCGTGCCTGCGCCGTAGCCACCCTGTAAATAAAGCCCACCGCCGTCTAGAGACCCCGTTGTATTGCCCGCATCTCCCGCATAGATGTACAGAAACTTTCCCTCAACTTCATCGGCTGATTTTGCTACAGATAGCGAATGGTCTGTTTGTGCGCCAAAAACGACGTCACCGGCCTTTTCGACAGTCAGTACGTCATTGCCGTCGCCTTGCAATTGCAGCAGGTTGCCCGTACCAGTCTTGTTGATATAGATACTGCTGGTGTTCAAGGCTGTGTCATTCTGGACACCTTGTGCCAATTGCAAGAACTGTGCGCTCGATAGGCCACCAAGCAGACCCGAGTTAAGTGAGAATGGCGTCGATGACAAGCGTTTCATTGGCGTCATTTCGCCATCAGGGCCACATGAAGCGAATGGGGTACAAGCGACGTTGGTATTGCCGATATTCATGGATAGCCAAAGCGTGTCTTGATTCCAGTCGACGGATGACCCGAATGCGTTGACAGATCCTAGCTGCACGGACATGTAGCCGTTTTTAACCATAATACCTTGTGTGTTAGCGTTCAAGTGGCTCTCGGTCCATTTCAGTGCGCCGGCAGGCGAGCCTGTCGTATTGCCAACGGTCTGGCCATCGCCATCTTGATAAATCTTGAATTCAATATTGTAGTAGCCGTCAGGAACGGTTGCGCCTTGGGCGTTGAACAAGCGACCCTGGAAATTAATTTGTTGGCTGACACCAGCAACGGCTTGTGCGGGGGCAGAGTTGATTACATAAAAAGCACAGCTAAGAGCTATGCCTAACGAAAGCACGAATGCAACTAACTTGCGGTTAATCCGAAATGCCCCTATGTACATTTTTTGTCTATTTTTTCACCCGTTATAAGATAAAAGTTTTATTGTTTCACACACGTTTTATCTGTTATAAGCATAAAGGTAATGACGCTTTTTTACAAGGGTAAAAACAGATGTCAGAAGGTAAATTGTAGGTCAAATTATGACGTAATAATCATGCCGCGTTTCATAAGGATTTGCTTTTCGCGGCGTTCGCCTAGCCAAAAGCTAATAACGACAGCAAATGCGCCAACATACAATGGCCACAGAACGAGTAATTTATTCGTCGTCGCGGCAACAGGTGTTGTAGAATTTGCAATTCCTGGTTGACCGTTGACGATTGAGGCGACCGTCAAAAAGGCGACGCGTCCGGATGCATCCGTTGCTTGAATAGAAACCTGGTAGGTGCCCGGTTTTTTGTAAATGTGCGAGGCATTGAACGTTAGGTTGTCGTTGCGGGGGATGACTTTGTTAGTTGAATCACCCCACTGAATATTAATTGCGTACGGGGGTGTCCCGCCTAGAATGTCAATTGGCACGTTCATCTCCTTGTCAGGAAACACGCCACGGAATACTGCGTCGGTGTTTAACAGTAGCTGATCGCCGCCAAAATCAAGTGGCGTTAATGCTCCAGCTTGTATCGGCAATGCATCATAAAAGACAGTGACAGTATTTGAGTCAGGACCAGCTTGGTTCAGGGCATCATAGACACGCGCAACGAGGATGTTTTGACCAATTAGCAGATCAACTTCGAGGCTGTACGTTCCAACAGCCGTACACGGTGTCGAGCCTGCAAAGATGTCGTTCTTGAATATCTCTACCAATGTATCTGCCGGACATGTACCCGAGACGGTCATAGGTGTCGAGCTAAAACGCTGGCCATTTGTCGGTTGAGTGATGGTCGCAGCGATGGTCGGGGGTTTGCCTGGCATAACGCCAGATAGTCCGATCGAGCTGCCTTCCGGTGGTGGACTGGCGGCAGAGGCGGTATAAGCAATGAGAACGAAGCCGACACCGAGTAGGATTAATCCGAGCGGAAGATACGACGTATGTTCATGAGGTCGTAGTGCTCCGCTATGGTGGTGGTGACTTAGTTTCAGCCAGTGTAGCATACCCAATAGTATAGCATATGCCGCTTATGTATTTTCAGAGTGAACACGAAGGTAAATGTAACGTACGAAAGGTTACTTTCGAGGTTTTGATTTCGACTTGGTTTTTGATGCTTGCTTGATGATGTGGCTGTTGTAGCGTCGAATCATGAAGCGTAGCGTGAGGAAGCCAGCGATGAGGAGGACAATGCCGACGCCGATAAGTGTGTACGGAATCACCCAGAAAGTTTTTGCAGATGTAACGGTTTGCTTTTTATCACCATACGTCATTGTCAGAGTGGCAGTGTATTTACCGAATAATCGTTTATTCCCAAGGACTGACTTATCGAGTGTTTGTTCGAACTTGCGAATTGATTGGGGGAGGACATTGCGTTCATCTAAGTTGACATTTACCCCAGCGATTGTTTTGCCAAACATATCTTTAATGATAATTTGACCCTTCGGCTGTTCGTAGATATTGCCGTTATTTTTAATGCGTTCCACAAAGACGAGCGGGGTTGATTCGAACATTGATTTTATTGTTCCACCAGGTGTAGCGACGGAAAATTCTTCGATTGCCATGCTTCGTTTTGCCTCACCGTTGACACGTATGAATATTAACGCACCAAGGCTTGCGGACAACGAGACGCCTTGGCTGTCAAGTTCAGGCGCGGTAGCGGTAAAACGAACAACTCCAAAGTAACCGCCAGGCGCAGCATCAGCTGGGATTCGGATAGTGACAGGAAGGTTTTCGATTTGACGAGGCTCGAGTAGTAGCTTTGGAAGTGGATCGATCCATGATTTTATCGAATAAGGATTTGGTTCATTTTCGTCAGTAATAATTTTTGGTGTTCCATCTTCTCCGCCCGCGGTAAAGTCGTTAACAGTACCAGTGACAAGTAGTGCGCCGCTTGAAACATCGCGCAAGCTGATCTGCGTATTCAGTGTTTGCCCAGGGTCGCCAGTGAGTGTTAATACCGGAGGAGCAATCTCAAGCGCTTGACCAGTCTCTTCTTGCTGGCTGGATTGAACAGCGAGTGTCACCGCTGGCGATAAAAGGCTAATGCATAGTGCAAAGATACTGGCGCCGATGATAAGGGAAGATGTGCGCTGATTCATGGGCTAGAATGTAGGCGTACAGATGTAGGTTAGCGTTGTTGTGTACGAACCTGCAATCTGGCTACCAGCTACGTTGACAATATATGATACGGTGAAGATCTGTGCATTTGTTGGACCAGGAGTATTGAAGTCACTGGCTGCGACCGAGTTACCAGTGACAAATTTGAATTGATCAACTGTGCGATAGTCGGTTGATGCTTGGCCGCGAAGGTCGGTGCCGTTTGATGCTGGTGCAACCTCGGTGCCGACGGCGACGGTTGATACACCAGTGGTATTTGCTTTTAGGTTCATGCCGAACTGACTCGTTCCTCGGACTGGCGCAGCAGTTGCTGCCATTGCTGGGATTGTATTCGAGCCAGATGTTAACGTCGTGCCGTCAACCGTAATGCTATAGCCGTTTGTGGCGTTGGTTGAGGCGGCCATTTGCGAAGTGGCTGTTGCGGTGTCTGTTGGAGAGAATAGTTGGTTGAACTCGACTGCACCAGTAGTTGCTGTGCTGCAGTCTGGGACGCCACCACCATTCACGGCGATCGTTGCTCCTGTGCAAAAGATGAGTGATTCAGGCATAGTGCCAGTCAGTTCAATCGCACGGGCGGTGCTTGCTGTAACAGTTCCTGTGTCGATTGGGCTGCCGCTACCGTCGAGGCTAGTATAGGTACTGATGCGTACGAAGAATGATGTGTTGATGGCTGTCGGGTTAGTGACTGCACCAAGTCGGTAGCTAAGTTCTGGACCGACAGGAGTTGATGCGCTAGCACGCTCAAGCACTGGCACGCCAGGTACGCCAGGGTTGATCGTGAAACCTGATGCATTAGTTCCTTCATCTATAAGTGTTGCGTTGTCTGTGTTTAAACCAGTTGGCGTTACACAAGGTCCGCCTGTGGCAGTCGTACAATATTCAAACTTGATTGAACCGATAGCGGTGCCTGTAGTAGGAACACTAAATTGGAAGAAGTGATTTACAACGCCGCCGGGCTTTGATCCGCCGTCAGCGCCAACACCTTCAAGGGTAAGGCTGCGTTCAGTGATTTGTGCGGCATTGACTGTATTGCCTTGGAAAGCAAAGCTGATGCTAGCTAATACCAGTATGCCACTCAATGCGAGCCTACGGCTCAGCAATTTACCACTCAATCTCATGTGAGGATTGTAGCATAAGCGCTAAACTGTAGTCAACGAAATTGTGAAATATCTTACACTAGAATGTTGGAGTACAGATGTAGGTCAGAGTCGTAGTGTAGGTACCGGCAGGTTGGCTACCAGGTACGTTCACCATGTAGGATACCGTAAAGATTTGGGCGTCCGATCCGCCAGGTGTATCGATAGCGTCTGCATCGATGCCATTGCTGGCACTGTTGGCGACGATATTGCCACTTACAAACTTGAAGTTGTCGATAACCTTATAGTCATTAGTCGCTTGACCACGGTAGTTTGTGCCGTTGGAAGGTACGGCAACCTCTTCGCCGATTGCGACGGTCGATGTGGCGGTTGTATTAGCCTTTAAGTTAAGCCCGAATTGGCTGACACCGCGGATACCCGCTGCGGTCGCACCGATAGGTGCAATTGTGTTAGATCCTGAGGTGAGCGTTGTACCATGAACGGCGATTGCGTATCCAGCCCCGGCGTTGGTTGATGCGACCATCTGTGATGTCGCTGTCGCTGTGTCTGTCGGTGAGAATAGCTGGTTAAAGCTGATAGCACCATCGGTCGCGGTCGCGCAGTCAGGGACGCCACCAGTTAGGCCAATTGTTTCACCGGTACAAAAGACGAGTGACTCGGGCATAGTTCCATCTAGTTCGATTGGCGATGCGGTGCTTGCAGTAACTGTACCGCTGTCGACAGGGGTGACGTCTGTTGCATCGAGGCTTGAGTGCGTCGAGATTCGGACGAAGAATGTCACGCTAGGGTCGACTGTTACGCCAGCATCCGGGTCAGTTGGGTTGACGACGCTGTTTAATGTATAGCTTGATGCACCGGTAGCGGCTGCAGCTGCAGCGGCGCGGCTAATAATTACAGTACCGTTAAGCGAGTTGTCGATGCCTGTAAATCCGGTGACTGTTCCACTTTCTGGTCCAAAAGTTGCGCCGGTGGTAACTAAACCGGAAGGAAGATCGCAATCGACACCACCTGCAACTGGGGCGGCAGTCGTACAGTACTGAAATTTAATTGAACCAACCGTACCACCTGCAGCGGTAAAGTCGAACTTATGATTAACGGTACCGCCAGGTTTTGAGCCTCCGTCAGTTGCGCCTGCTTGTAATGTAAGTTTACGGTCGGTGATTTGCGCCGCAGAAACGGTCGATGCCTGGAATGTTTGTAATAATATAGCCGCGACTAATATGAATGCGCTGAATATACGTGTAAATGATTGGTGGTGGGTTTTCATTTTTTTGTATTTATTTCGTTTTTTAGGTTTATTTGTTTTTAATAGCTTTACACGAAGAATAGCACGAGCAATATGGGCTGTCAACAAAATTCAATAACAAAATTTTAACATCATATAATTAGACAAAATCAAGTACGCGGAAGTTAGTAGGTGCCGGTGACAATCAGCGTCTGATCGCTCGTGTATTGTCCACCGGGGGTGAGGCTGTCGACATTGACGAGATAGCTTAGCGTATAGGTGGTTAGCCCAGAGCTTTTTGGCGCCTTGGCGATCGTGTCGCCACTAACGTAGCGATAAGAGTTGGACGTGTCGTAATTGGGGGCTGCCTCGCCAAACCCGAACTGACCATTATTAGGGTTGGCACCGACAGATACTGGTAAGGTATTAGCAACAAGGTTAACGCCAAACTGCTCGATGCCAGTTTGCGAGGTTGCTGCGATCGGAAGTGGATCAATTACATGACTGCCGTTTGTTGGTGGTGTGCCGACGATTTGAACAACGTAGCCATAAGAAGTGTAATTGGCGACCGAGAATGTGGCTGTTGCGACGGTGGGAGCGCTGGCAGAGAAGCTGCCAAAATTTGCGTCAGCAGTGTTGATTGCAAACTTCAATGTTGGGTCATTGGTGGTCTGGGAGCCGGATTCGACCTGGAAGTTTTCGGAAGCGGAATTACCGATAGCTAGATCGCCTGATGCATTACTGCCTTGAAAGTTGGCCGAACTCGACTGGATCAATCCGCCTGATCCCACAGTGCTTTCGTCGAACCGGTAATTATTGGACTGAGGGGCGACAGCCGAGACGTTCGTTACTGTGGCTCCAATATAAAAAGCGCCCATTAAGAGCAAGCCTGCCCATCCCACTAATCTCTTTGACATACTTCTATTGTTTATGAATTAGATGTAATTTGCAAGTTAATCCGACACTTAGTTAATAATAGTTTGCCATCGCTAAGGTTAAGCGGTATACTATAGTAATTAAATTAGGGTGAAAAATGACCAGCCAACCTACCGAAACAAAAAATAAATCGACCGAGCCACCCGTCGCAGAAGAGTTGCGGCCACAGGCCCACAAGGACGCAGGTGACGCGCCCGATGTTTCTGATACGGCAAAGCCAAAGACAGCTGTTCGACCGCGTCACGTCACCTATCGCCCAAGTCATAAGGCGACCTTTATTGGTCTGACGGTCGTCGTGGCGATCCTTGCGATTAATGCGGGTATTATTACCTTTGTCGTCAGGGGGCAGGGCGAGACTGCTTCGAACGCATTAAGTGACGAGGTGACGATTAGTCCCGGTGTCTTGAATTCACTGGGAGTGAGTCGAAATCCGGGAGGCGACTCCGGAACTGAACGTGTTGTTAATCCTAACTCGCGCTTTAACGGTAAGGTTATAATCGGCAGCGATGTCAGCGTTGCTGGGGAATTGAAATTAAATAGCAGGTTTTCTGCAAATGAAGCGAGTCTGGCGAATTTGCAAGCCGGTGAAACGTCGCTAGAGCAGTTAAGTGTTAATGGAGACACGACCACGACAAACCTTAATTTGCGTCGTGATTTGGCGGTTGTTGGTACGACAAGGCTGCAAGGTCCTGTAACAGTCAGTCAACTGATGACTGTCAACAATAATTTGAATGTCACGGGCAGCCTAGCGGTTGGCGGCACATTGTCGGCGCGGAGTTTTCAGGCGAGTAGCCTAGTTTCGGATACGACACTTACTATCGGTGGTCACATTATCACCAGGGGGGCTGCAACAAGCGTAGGACGAGGATCTGGGCTTGGATCGGTCGACACTGTTTCGATTAGCGGCAATGATGCGGCTGGAACCGTTGCGGTTAATCTAGGCGCAAACGCAAACCGAAGTGGTATCCTTGCAAACATCGCGTTTCGGCAGAATTACGGCACGACGCCAAAAGTGGTCGTCACCGCTGTTGGCGGGCCAGTTGACGATTTGTATATCAGTCGTAGTGCTGGCGGTTTTAGTATCGGGGTTCGTTCGATATCTAGTGGTATTTCTGGTGCAGGGTACGCATTTGACTATATTGTCATGCAATAATCCGTGATTACATATCCACGAATAATAAGACTTCGTTGTCGCGAACCGTCATGATGCCATTATTAATGGGGAACGTGACTGGATCGGCGCCATTGCCGGGGTCGATGACGATTTCATCTGATTTTAAGATCGAAAAGAAGTCCGCATGACCGGGCAAAATATCAAAGCGGCCAACCTTATTTGTGGCAGAGACAGCCGATGCATTACCCTCGTAATACACGTTAAAGGGTGCACGGGCAATAACTGATAGCGTTGCTTGCGACTGTGACATTATTTCTTTGTCACCTCGGCTGGTTCTTTGTCTTTGACTTTTTTATCTGCCTTTTTGTTGTGAGCTTTATCGTCATGTGGCGGCAGTTCTTTGCCTGCAAGGATCGCTTCTATCCCGGCAAGCGTTTCTTCGAGTGTGTAGTATTCGCCGGGTAGGCCGCTAAACTTTTCAGCAACAGAGAAATTCTGATTGAAGAATTGGATGAGTTTTTTGGCATTCTGATAATCTGCACGGTCAGCCGGCGATAGTTCGTTTTCACCGACAATGGCGATGATGTTTTTTAAGCTATCGTATTTTTGCATAATCGCCTGAACACGTCCCGCAAGTTCGTAATGGCGATGTCCAACGATTTCCGGCGTCAGCAAGGAGCTGGTCGTTTTCAGCAGGTTAACTGCCGGGCGAATACCCTGCTCGGCGACGGTACGGTCGAGGACCAAGACCGAGTCTAGCTGCTGTGAGATGGCTTGGACGGCTGGGTCAGAAAGGTCGTCTGCTGGGATGTAGACTGCCTGGACGGAGGTGATCGTGCCGTGCTCGGTAGAGCTCAGTCGATCTTGTAGCCGGCGAAGCTCGGAGAAGACGAGTGGCGAATAGCCGCCTTCTGACGGAACAAGGCCCATGTTGGTTGAGAGTTCGGTTAATGCCTGAATATGACGGTAGATATTGTCAACAAAGAAGAGAATGTCGCGACCTTCTTCGTCACGGAAATATTCGGCAGCAGTGGCCGCGGCGGGGGCGACCATGGAACGGATGGCTGGCGTACTGTCCATCTGTCCAAAGAACATGACGGTATTTTTGAGCACGTCGGTGTCGCGTAGTGTTTCATACAGCTCGTTACCTTCGCGGATACGTTCGCCAACGCCACAATAGATCGAAAGACTTTTGTCACTTCGCGAGACGTTGTGGATCATTTCGGTCGTGAGGACGGTCTTGCCGACACCCGCACCACCGACAATGCCGATTTTGCGACCTTTGACGAAGGGGGTGAGGAAGTCGATCACCTTGAGGCCGGTTTCAAGCAGTTCCAATTTGGCGCTACTGCGGTAGCTTTTGGTTCCGGTTGGCTCGGCGATGGCTTTGCGGATATCGTATACGCCTTCGCCCTCATCGAGTGGCTCACCAAGAGCATTAAAGACGCGACCAAGTGTCTTTGGGCCGACTGGTACAGTTACTTTGACATTACTGCGGTATACTTTTTGGCCGCAACGCAGTTCGGTTGAATTAGCGAGGTTGACGCAGATTGCTTTGCCGCCCTTGAAATGGCTGACCTCGAGGAAAATTTCGGGGTGGTCTTCGATGATGAGCAGTTCCTTGGCGTCAGGTCGCTCGCCAAGGATGGCAACTTCGACAGTCAGGCCCTTTAAGGTTTCGATTGCTCCAGCTAAAGCACCGATTGGTTGTTTTGCGGATGTGGTCATGCTTCTGCTCCTGCTGCCAGGCGGCGTTTCTTTTTAATACTGATCATTACTTCACGCATGCGTCGGTCACTTTCGGAGCGTTTGGCCCGATGAAACTCGAGCATGAAATCACCGCGCAGTTCGCCGGCACGTTTTTTGGCGACCGCCATGGCATTAAAACGGCTGGCGGCTTGCGCTAGGCCTGATTCGAGGATGGTTTGGCTCAGTGCGAGCGTCATCATGGTCACTTCCATCTGATCGGCGATCTCATCGAGGGAGGGCTCGAAGATGGTGTCTTCGGCGGTCATAGCATCTTCTTGGACGCCTTCGCTCATTTCTTGGACGCTGGACAACAGGTCGATAGACTGGATTTCTTGGACGCCCAGACTGACATATTCTTCATAGTACACAATAGCTTTGGCATAAGGCATAATGGCCTCGATGACCGGGCTGACATCGATGTAGTTATCGGTTTCTGGAACTTTAAAAAAGCGCACGTAAGGGATTTCTCGTTGCGTAAGCTGATTAGCACCGTGACTGCCTAAAACGATAATATCGGTTGTTTTTTCGTCATAATCGCGCTGCATAACGTTAATCAGGCGTTGGTCGATGTCGCCGCTAAGGCCCGCTTCGGCCGATATGACGACGAACACTTTTTCTTTCATGCCGTCCTGTGTTAACGGGCGCTGGGTAATGCGCGTACTTGGATCGATGCGCAGTGCGCTGTAGCGGGCCCATAGCAATCGAAAGAATTCTTTCGACAGCTCGACCTTTGTCTTGACTATTCCCACCTGCGAAGAGGCGA
>CBIHME010000008.1:0-12359 GCA_966210965.1 uncultured bacterium | reverse complement strand
GCATTCGGTTTTGCGGGTACATGATCAAAAGCGAGGTTTTTAGATGAGCCAGCTGAGTCTTGAACAGCAGGTGCGGGGTATTGTTATCCGAGCAAATTTTGCTAATGCGGAGATTAATGCTCTTGTCAAAGATGTAGCGCATCTCGACGTTAGTGCGGTTGTGCAGTGTGCCGAAGGGTTGAAATGCGATAAGGAGGCAGCCGCAAGAGATATTCAGAATGCCGACATTGTGCTTGGCTCTATTGCGCGATTGAAAAGTATTGATCAGCGGCGTGAAGTTAGCGAGCGAGACGCGCGGCAAAAAGCCTTGATCGAGCAAGCTGCGAACCATTTTGATCGCACTGATCTTAAATAAGCCTGTCACGAAGTAAAGCGCCTGCTCCTTCGGGGCGGGCGCTTTACTTTTAGGCGCTATATCCCGATTACGGACATGTTTGCATAAATGATACATTCATCGTTAACTGATGGGTGAGCGTTTGGCGGATACATCAAATCGGCCTATGCTTGTATAGTCGAAAACTTACAACAAAGGTGGTGATCGTATGACGAAAGAGCTGTCGGGTCGCAGTAATGCGAGCCAGGCTGTTCCGCATATCAATGCCCGTGCAGCTATCGTGATAGTCTTTGAGGCGTGTGCGGCTGACCCGTATGGGTTTGTCGAAATGGAATTAGAGGCGCATCGGCGTTTCCTTGAACAATCGAGCAATCGTGAGGATGTGAGATCTGATGAGTGAGAGCTCTGTAACGTGGCGTAGCGATGATGAACTGCGCAAGCAAGGATTTTCGATTCGCGAAGGCGGACGCAAAGTGGGGAGTGGGCGCGTCGCTGTTGCTGGTGATACATCGACTGAGTTGCAGTTTGCAACCCACGATGATCGTCGCGCAATGATTGCGGCCGCCAGTACGGCCGAAGAGTCGACCAATCAGCGATTACACTCTGGTGCATTCCTGCAAGAAAAAGCGTACGACCAGTCGAATGGAGAATGACCATGACACAGTACTCGGATAGGCAGCGTCAACTGGTGCACGAATCGCTACGGCGCTTGGGGTGCCATGACGCCGTAATGAAAAATTACGCCGAAGCCGACAGTCTGTCGAGCGAAGATGTGACTGATCTTCTGGCTCGAGCCAGAAAGCTGGTGCAGCGCGGTGATCATGAAGACGCTAATAAGGCGGCTGACATTGTGACGATGATCAGGGGGTATCAGAACTAGCCGGATTATTCGTCTAAACCGAGTCCGTCCTATGAAATTGAGTCCGCTCTTTCATAGGACGGACTCAATTTCATTTCTGGCCTCTTGTTCAAACAGGTGTAATCTGTTACAATTGACAACTGATTAATAACAAAAGGAATCATATGACAAAAGCAGTCGTTAAGATCGGTGGAAAACAATTCGTTGTTGCCGAAAAAGAGACCCTACTGGTGGACCTCCTCCAGGAAGGCACAAAAGAGCTCACGCTTGATGCACTGTTGGTAATTGATGGTGATAAAACAACCGTCGGCGCGCCAACTGTAAAAGGTGTGAAGGTTACCGCAAAGGTCGTTGACGATCTCGTCAAGGGCGAAAAGGTCCGCATCATTCGCTATAAAGCGAAAAAGCGCGTCCATAAAGAAATGGGTCATCGCCAAAAATACAGCCGCGTTGAAATCACTTCAATCAAATAGCTGACAAAAAATCCTCGCCTGAAAATAGCGAGGTTTTTTGTTGCATGTCGCAGGGGTAATTGACGAATCATAATTATTATGCTAATATATATTTATGAATGATTTTGAAAAAATAAATAATCCTGAAGATGAAGTGACCGAGAAAACGCAAAAGATTATAGAAGGCATCGATGATCTCGGCCTAATTGCCTTGCCGTATGTGACAGAATCTCTTTTTAATAAGAATGCCATGGCGATATATATGCAAGCGCCAGAAGGGTATAGAGTATTAGTTGAAAAGGCTGGCCCCGACTATATACCTGAAGAGGAGCGCTTTTTTCAGGGTCTGAAAGTTTCAGTGCATCCGGGTGGTGCTGCGAACCCAAGTTTTCGACAGATCGACTATAACTTTGATGAAAAGCATGATGGCAAGTTCCGTAAGCGCGTGCTTCAGGAGCGAGCATCTAGTATGGAGGATGTCGTTGCGTTGCATAGCTATGAGGATGTCGCCGTTGCTGGTATGACTACGCATGCTAATGCACAGAATACACTCGACAATCTGCAATTGGAAGAGGATATGGGGGTTAATAATCAGCCTGCCACCCTCGATGAATTACGGGAACTGGAGTTGTTGCTACAACGATCAAAACTTTTAGATCCACATCACGACTATCGCCCAGTAGAATAATAGTACTCGAAAAATCCCCGCTTGAAATAAAGCGGGGATTTTTAATTGTGCTCATGCTATAATAGTGCAAAAGAGAGAGGGAAAATACACAGTGGCGACAGTCATATCAGTGACAAATCAAAAAGGTGGCGTAGGCAAGACGACGAGCGCAGTCAATATTGCGTATTATCTTGCCAAGATGGGAAAGAAGACGCTTCTTGTTGATTTTGACCCACAAGGCAACGCCTCGAGCGGCCTGGGGATCGACAAACAGTCATTACAGGGCTCGATGACTGACGTTATTTTAGAAACCAAGACATTGGTTGATATTATTATTCCCACCGATCACAAAAACTTGTTCTTGGCTCCCGCGACGTCGCATCTGGCGAATACGGAAGTCGAGTTAGCTCAGGCAAACCGGCGGTTTACTCGCTTAAAGAATGCGATTGATAACACGCCTAATTATGATTTTGTTATTATCGACAGCCCGCCGAGCCTTAGCCTGCTGACCGTTAATGGACTGATTGCGGCACGCTACGTGCTACTGCCAGTTCAGGCCGAGTTTTACGCGCTTGAGGGGCTTGGGCAATTGCTAGAGACGATGAAATTGATTCGTAAAAGTATGAATCCGACGCTCGACCTAATCGGCGTCTTGCCGACAATGGTTGACGGACGTACGACGCTGAGCGGACAGGTGCATGAAGAAATTAAGAAACACTTCCCGGGCAAAGTATTTAAGACAGTTATTCCTCGGAACATTCGCCTGGCTGAAGCGCCTAGTCATGGTTTACCGGTTGGGGTGTATGACAAGTTTTCTAAGGGTGCGCGCGCATACAAAGCCGTTACCAAGGAGGTGATTGAACGTGTCGGTTAAAAAAGGATTAGGACGAGGATTTGATTCACTGATTCCCACGGAATTGCTGGATGAATCATTTGATCCTACGGCAGCACAAGATGATCAGGTGAGTGATCTTCGCAATATCAAACTTACTGAGGTGTCTGCAGACCCGGATCAGCCGCGTCGTCATTTTGACGAAGTGGGCTTAGAAGAGCTGTCCGCCTCGATTAAAGAACATGGCATCCTGCAGCCTATTGTCGTCACGCCAAAAGACGGCGGCTATCAGATTGTTGCCGGCGAGCGTCGCTATCGAGCGGCAACTATGGCTGGTCTGGATAAGATTCCGGCATTAGTACGTACACTTAGTGATCAGCACAAACTGGAGCTATCCTTGATTGAAAATCTGCAGCGCCGCGATTTGAACGTCCTAGAGACGGCGACGGCGTATCTGAAACTTCGCGATCAATTTAATCTGACACTTGATCAGATTGGTCAACGTGTCGGCGGTAAGTCGGTAAGTGCGGTCAGTAATACGCTGCGTTTGCTGCGTCTGCCAGAATCGGTCCGAAAGGCGCTGGTTGACGGTAAATTGCGCGAGGGGCAAGCTCGTCCGTTGGTCAATATTGATCCAGCAATCATCGAAGAGGTATTGCCTCAAATTCTGAAAGAAGAGTGGAGTGCCCGCAAGATCGAGCAGTTCATCGTACAATTAAAAAAGACACCGCATTTAGCTGATCCTGCGAAGAAGCAGAAGATTGACCAGCAGCCATATGAGGATACGACGAAGCGCCTCGTACAGCGATTGTCGACGGACGTTAGCGTCAAGACGAATGCTAAAGGTGCCGGACAAATTGTGATCCGATTTAAGAGCGATGAAGAATTTAAACGACTCGAGAAGCTACTCGACCAATAGGGTATCGATACGAATAAAAATAACCCGTAGATTTCAGCCTACGGGTTATTTTTTATTCGCACCCTAGAAGGTGCGTAAGCCAGTGAACGGGTAAATGCGGAACTTCACTGGTCCGACGACATCATAGTAGGGGATCAATCCTAGGCCACTGCGGGAATCGTAGGAATAGTCACCTTGGCGGTGGTCACCAGCGACGAAAAGGGTGCCATCGGTGACGACGGTGTCGACATTGCCGCTGGTTGGTGAGGTTGGTTCGCTATTGTGGGCGTCGTCAGGATGTAGGCCGCCGGGAAACTCATCGTTGTAGACGGTCATCTCGCCGTTTCGTACGACAACGCGTTCACCAGGGAATGCGATGACTCGCTTAACGATATATTCATCACCGGTGCCAACATTAAATCGAGGGTTCTTGAAGACGATGACCTGTCCGCGTTCAGGGATATAGGGTTTATTTTGTAATTGCGCCCAAGTGACTGGTAGGCGATTCACAATAAGACGATCGCCGGTATACATTGTTGGTTCCATGCTGGGGCCGACAACATTAAAACTGCGGAAAATAAATGCATTGATGACAATTGTGCCGATTAAGACGCAGCCGATAAAGACCAGTATGCCAACCGTGTCTTTAATAAAAGGATGTCGCTGTAAAAATGAAGCTTCCATTGGTATTTACTATAACATGCTTTAGATGCTATATAAATGTAATCATGTTTATGGTTTTTGTGGTTCAAAAATGCTATAGATTCAGGTATAGTAGAGGGAGAATTTATGAAACCACAACGACACTCTATCGACGGATTTATTCCACGCCGAGCTGGTAGCCAATTGGGCGAACAGCATCCAGCCCAAGCGGGGGATCTTCGTCGTCGGCACGCACAACAGGCGGTCGGCGGCCTACAGCGACCAGCAGCGGCGTCAGCTGCGACTGCAGATGCGCAGCACGCCGCAACCCCGCTCCGTTACAGCGATCGGGGCCTAGCGCGGCGCGATGTCGACGAGTCGCTTAGTAGCATAGGCGACAGTACTCCGGAGGTTCCCAAGAAGCGCAAATGGTTGTTCCGAAAAAAAGCCGCTGCACTGCCAGCGAAATCTGGTAAACGGCATTGGGTCAAGTGGGCGATCATATCAATCGTCATTATTTTGGGGTTACTCGGGGGCTGGCTCGCCTATAAAGCTTTGAGCGCGGGCGGTAATATATTTAAGGGAAATATTCTTGGCTACATCCAAAGTCAGCCATTAAAACAGGATGCGAACGGACGCAGCAATGTGCTGATTCTAGGTACCTCCGAGGATGATCCTGAGCATGGTGGCGCATTTTTGACAGATTCTATGATGATCGTCAGTATTGATCAAAAGAACAAGACGACATCAATGTTTAGCGTTCCACGTGACCTCCATGTCAAATACGGCATGGCTTGTAATAGCGGCTATGAAGGCAAAATTAACGAGTATTTCAACTGCGTAAACCAAGATTACACGACCGCCGAGGCCGAGCAAGAGCGCCTAACGGAAACACGTAAATTTATCGGTGAAATCTTTGGCATGGACATACAGTACGGTGTACACGTCAACAATACGGTCATTAAAGATGCTGTTAACGCTGTTGGTGGGGTTGATGTCGATATTCAGGGAAGTAACGGTGCGCCCGGTGTGTTAGATCGAAACTTTGACTGGCGCTGTAACTACAAATGCTACATGGTGAAGTATGACAATGGCGTACATCACCTAGACGGTGAGCGTGCTTTGTTCTTGGCTATGGCACGCGGTAGCGTCGAGCCGACGTATGGGTTAGGAAATTCTAACTTTGATCGCGAAAAGAACCAGCAGAAGATTATCGTCGCCCTGAAGGAGAAAGCGGTCAGTACGGGTACATTGACTGATTTAGGAAAGGTGACCGGGCTAATTGATAGTCTTGGTAATAACCTTCGTACCAACTTTGAAACAAGTGAAATTCGAACGTTGATGCAGCTAGGATCAGATATATCGGCGGATAATATTCAATCTATTAGTTTGTATGACGGTGACAATCCGGTGCTAACAAGTGGTCCGTATAATGGCGCAAGTGTCGTTATGCCAGCAGCGGGCGTGTTTAATTACGCAGATATTCGTATTTTCTTAAAGCAGAAGCTTAGTACCGACCCGGTAACTCGTGAGGGAGCGAATATTATAGTATTGAACGGTTCGGGCGTACCCGGCGTTGCTCAGACAGAGGCGGATAAGCTTACGGAATCGGGCTTTATCGTATCAGAGGTAGGTAATGCTCCCGACGCAGCGTACGCAGATGTCGAGATCTACCAGGTTGGTAGCGGGATGGCCGGAACGAAAACACGTCTAGAGTCGTCGTTTAATGTGAAGACAAAGACGACTGCATTGCCGCTAACGGTAAGTGAGGATACTAATTTCGTTATTATCTTCGGTAAAGACCGTTCGTCAAACTAGGCCTGAAAGTGATATAATAAAGACTGATTATGGAGTTTCTAAAGTCATCTAAACGACGCTCGCTAGTGAGTGAGTTAGTCTACATCGCCCTTAATGTCGCGTTCGCTATTGCCACGCTAGTTATCGTATTGGCAATTGATTCTCCATTACCTGCATTTGCATTAGTACTGCTAAGTAAATGGCGTATTCTTGCGGTGCGACCTCGTTATTGGTTTGTAAATATCCAGACGAATCTTGTAGACATCATCGTAAGCCTAAGTCTGGTTATTTTGCTCTATGCTGCGGGCGGAGCGCTGGCAGTGCAGATAATACTAACCGCCTTATATATCGTTTGGCTGCTATACGTCAAGCCAAAATCAAAAAAGATGTTCGTCGCTATCCAGGCCGGAACGGCTGTTTTTATGGGCGTGACGGCGCTGATGATTGTATCGTATGATTGGATTGCATCAGCTGTCGTCTTGATTATGTGGCTAATTGGCTATAGTGCCGCGCGTCACGTAGTGAGTAGCTACGACGAGCCACATACCTCGTTTTACAGTTTAGCCTGGGGATTCGTGTTCGCAGAATTGGGCTGGCTGGGGTATCATTGGACGTTCGCGTATACAATCCCTGGCGCAGGTGACATAAAGTTATCACAAATAGCTTTGATTACATTAGCTATCAGTTTCTTGGCCGAGCGTGTATATCGCAGCTACACAAGGCACGGTACGGTCCGATCGAGCGACATTGTCATGCCGACGCTATTGTCGGTGAGCGTCATCATTATCTTGCTGACATTATTTAACACAATAAGCACGGGTGCGATTTAATTTTCAGTAATATATAAGTTTTTTAGGCTAGCATAAAGGAGATGAAAAATATGGACACAAACCCTACACCAGAACCACGAAAATCACTTCCGCCAGTTGTTACGCACGCTGACATCCAGCGACCGTCACCGGACACCCAGGCATTCTCTAAACCAAAGCGACGCTATCCAGTACGACTACTATCGACGATTTTGCTTGCGAGCGTTTTTGGATTAGCCGCGGGATTTGGCGGTGCAAAGCTTGCTAGTACCGGCGAAGACCAATATTCCTCGCGGCTAACGAGCGGTGTTGACGGTAACAAGATTGTTACACAAGAGGAGGAAAACCTCGCAAGTGTCGTTTCGAAAGTTTCTCCGAGCGTCGTATCGATAATTACGCAATCACAGTCGTCTGATTTTTATTTTGGTAGTGCTACTGAAGAGGGCGCCGGTACTGGCATTATTGTCAGTAAAGACGGGTATGTCATGACGAACAAGCACGTCATTGATGGTGTTAGCACCGTTGGTATTGCGCTGTCGGACGGAACAACGTATTCGGATGTAGAAGTGCTAGGTACCGACCCATTAAATGACGTCGCCTTCTTGAAAATACCTGACGTCACCGATCTTCCCGCTGCCGAGTTAGGTGATTCGACTTCTATCCGTGTTGGACAAAAGGTTGTCGCGATTGGTAATTCGCTAGGGCAGTATCAAAACACGGTAACGAGCGGGATTGTTTCCGGTACGGGTCGTCCAGTGTCGGCACAAGCCGGCAATCAAGTAGAGACATTAACGGATCTTATTCAGACCGATGCTGCAATCAATCCTGGTAATTCGGGTGGTCCGCTGTTGAACCTGCAAGGTCAAGTTATTGGCATCAACACTGCGATTGCAGCTGACGCGCAGGGGATTGGCTTCTCTATTCCAATCGGCGCTACGAAAGGCATCCTCAAGGGGGTGTTGGCAGGAAAAGGCGTTCAGCGTGCATACTTGGGGATTAATTATGTGCCAATCACCGCCGACGTCGCAGAGTTTTACAAGCTGTCGATTAAAAAGGGCGCATATGTATTTAACGGCGAAGGCAAAACCGCAGTCGCTGATGGTAGTCCAGCCGATAAAGCCGGTATTAAGGATAAAGATATTATCACTAAGGTCGGAGATATCGAGGTAGGCGATCGGGGAAGTGTCGCCAGTCTGGTTGCGGAGTATGCACCGGACGACACGGTTAAATTGACAATTCTACGTGACGGCAAGACGATTACCGTAGATGCAAAACTTGTGGCATATAAAAGCTAAAAGGTAATGCCGGTCGGACAAAATAGGATGCAATCAAGGGCATCCTATTTTTGTAAAACGACGATAAAATCTTGGATAGAATGCAGGCTGAATCCCTGTAATTTGGCGGTCTTTATGATTGCTGCGTGTTGGCGAGGGTCAGCCTCGAGCAAAAGATAGCCGCCAGGATTCAATCGGGAAGGGGCCTGTTCGATGAGTTTATTAATTAGTGCGAGGCCTGCGTCATCTGCGAATAATGCCAGCGCTGGCTCGAAGTTTGTTTCAGGCGATCGCTGCCATTCCGGGTCAACATAGGGAAGGTTGGCGATAATATAGTCAGCCACTAGAGGGTAAGCCTGCAAAAGGTCGCTGCGCGTAACGGTAACCTTTGCGTGGAGCCATTTTGCATTCGTCTCGGCAATCTTTAATGCATGACGACTGACGTCTAGTAGAGTCACTTCCAGCTCGGGTAGTTCCAACTTGGCTGAAATGCCCAGGCAACCAGTTCCTGTTCCAACATCAACTAATCGGTGAGGTGAAGGATCAAGCCCGAGCGTGGATTGTGCAGTCAATTCCTTTAGAATAGTGATGATCATCTCTGATTCAGGACGGGGAATAAGTGTTGACGGGTTAACACGAAAGAGTCGCCCGTAAAATTCTTTGTGGCCGACGATGTATGCTATGGGGGTGCGATCGATACGGAGCTGCAGGCGGGCGTCGGCGATTTCGAGGCGTCGAGGCGATAAGGGTTCGTCATCATGTGCATGAAGATAGGTGCGGTTCTCGCGCAGTGTATGGGCTAAGATAATCTCCGCGTCAAGCTTGGCCGAACTGATGCCAGCGGCGGCGAGTTGATTGGCGGCACTGCGCAGCCAATCTTTAATTGCTGGCGCTTTTGGCGGCAAGTTCTCGTTCATAGGCCTGTAAGTGTTCGATTAAGTCATCAATTGAGCCGTTCATCGCCTGTGGGATGCTGCTACGTGAATAGCCGATACGGTGATCAGTAATGCGGTCCTGTGGGAAGTTGTACGTACGGATTTTTTCACTGCGGTCACCACTGCCAATAAGGCTGCGGCGTTCAGCGGCAAGCTTTGACTGTTCTTCGTCGATCTTTGCCTGCAGTAAACGGGCACGCAGAACGCTCATAGCTTTTTCTTTGTTTTTGATCTGTGATTTTTCGTCCTGGTTGGTAACAACGAGGCCAGTCGGAAGGTGGGTGATGCGTACGGCGCTGTCGGTCGTATTGACCGACTGTCCACCGTGGCCACCAGCTCGGTAGACGTCGATCTTTAGATCATTCGCACCGATTTCGATATCTGTTTCTTGTGCTTCAGGTAGCACGGCGACAGTAACGGTACTAGTGTGAATACGGCCTTGTGATTCAGTCGCCGGGACGCGCTGTACTCGGTGGACGCCCGATTCGAACTTTAGCTGTGCGTAGGGCATGTCACCCTTAACGCTAAAGACAACTTCCTTATATCCGCCAGTGTCGTTGGCACTCTCTGATAATTGCTCGGTTTTTAAGCTGTGTGTTTCGCAGTAACGCAGGTACATGCGGTAGAGTTCGGCGGCAAATAGGCTCGCTTCGTCGCCGCCAGCGCCAGCGCGGATTTCGATGATAACGTTCTTTTCATCGTTGGGGTCTTTGGGCGCGAGCATGATGAATAGTTCGTCCTCGAGTGCGCTGAGGCGTTCGGTGGTTTCGGTGACTTCCATCTTGGCAAGCTCGGCAAGCTCATCGCCGCCGCCCTGTAGCTCTTTTGCTTCGATAAGCTGCGCTTCGAGTGTTTTGCGCAGGTGGGCTTTTTCGAGAATTGTTTCCAGATCTGTGAATCGCTTATTTTTGCTACTAAAATCAGGATCAGTGTACGCACTTGGAGTTGCCAAAAAATCAGCCAGTTCGGCTTTTTCGGTGGTGAGTTCGTCAATATTCAGACTAATCTTTGGCATATTTCTCCTTCTTATTATATTGTAACAAAAAAGAGACCGCTAAAGGGCAGTCTCTTTTTTGTTAGTGCGCTATTGTTCTGCTTTTGCAGCTTTTTTAGCAGCAGCTTTTTTCGCTTTGCTAGCGAGTAGCTCTTTGCGTGCTTCGGCAGCGGCAAATTTCGCCTTGAAGCGATCGACACGACCTTCGGTGTCAATAATGCGCTCTTCACCAGTAAAGAACGGGTGAGAAGCTGATGAGATGTGGACTTTAACAAGTGGATACTCGTTGCCATCTTCCCATTTAACTGTTTCGTTGGTCTGCGCAGTAGACTGTGTCAAGAACGCAAACCCAGCCACGTCATCGCTAAATACGACGGGACGGTAATCGGTTGGGTGTATAGTACTTTTCATATCTGGACTATTGTATCTGCTTTTTTAAAAAATGTCAAAGGGGTAAGCAGGAGGTAAAAGAAAGCCCGCCGGAGAGACGGCCTGGGTGCTGAGCATCCAGCAGGCTTTCTCTTAGGGGCGGGCGTTTAAGGCTGAAGCAGCCTGAATTTTAACTGACTGGCTTTAGTCCGGGGCAGAGTGAGTTCGTTGCCTCGTTCCATGCATGGACGTACATTGCGCCCATAGTAATGCGCGAATTGAATCGAGGGTTCTCGGTCAAGTCGCGGTAATATTCGTTACGGTCGCGACCATCGAGCGTATAGGCGCAGGCCATCAGACCGGCGAATGCAATTTCCTCGTAGGCAAATCCAGTCCGCTCATTGAGCGCTCCAAGCTTACCGCTTGTCACGTAGGCATTGATATTTTCCTTGTTGGTATCGAATGTCTGTTGCATCAACTCGTTGCAGTGTTCTGAGCCGGCAGACTGAGCGAACTGCGTACAAGTCCACTCTTTACCGGCGATCGTGACGGTCGTTTCTGCGGGCGGGGTGGTGGTTACGGTTGGCGAGTTATTGTCCATGGTTGGTTGTGAGGTGGTGCTTCCACTGCAGCCCGTCAGTGCCATACCGACAACGAGGAGTGCTGCAAAAACTGTACGAATCATCGTCTCTCCCTGGTTGGGTCGTTTTTTTGGACAAATATAGAGTATAAGCTATAAAAAGCGTTGTCAATGACATGGAGCACAAATATTTAGTGAGTTCACGATAGACAGGGACTAGACAGGACTGCTTGTATCTGTTAAAGTTAACAAGGTAACAATTATTAACGACACAACCGTTCCGCATACTTCTGAATTCTCAGAGCGGACGGCGTGGAAACAAGGAGTAAACAATTATGGCAGTAGATGTCGATATTAAAGCTTTGCTCGAAGCTGGTGTCCACTTTGGACACAAAACGAGCCGTTGGCACCCTAAAATGGCACCTTACATTCACAGTAAGCGCCAGGACAGTCACATTATTGACCTGACAAAGACCGTTGAAGGTCTTGATAAAGCTCTTCCATTCCTTACAAAGGTAGCGGCAGGCGGTAAGCAAGTACTATTCGTTGGTACAAAGAAGCAAGCAAAAGATATTGTTCGTGTTGCTGCTGAAAAAGCAAACCAACCATACGTTACTGAACGATGGGTTGGTGGTATGCTTACAAACGTCAACACTGTTACACAGCAGATCAAGAAGTTAAAAGATCTTGAAAAGCGAATGGCAACTGGTGATCTTGAAAAGCGCTATAACAAACTCGAAGTACAGCGCTTCCAGGAAGAAATTGATGAATTGAACGTGAAATACGGCGGCATCAAAGACTTAAACGGCAAGCCGGGTGCAATTGTTGTTATTGACGTTATTACTGACGCAAATGCCGTGAAAGAAGCAAAGACACTTGGCGTACCAGTTGTTGGCCTTGTTGACACAAACGCTAAC
>CBIHME010000007.1:0-12587 GCA_966210965.1 uncultured bacterium | reverse complement strand
GGGCTAGGCCTAGGGCGACAGCGCCGACGATTGCGGTGAAGAGGATGTTAACGATATCTTTGGCGACACCTAATTGGTTGAGGATCATAAATACCGCGAGGCTCATTGTAATGGCAGGGACAACAGCGGTGACTATTTTTGCTATCGCCGTGCGGCCCATGACGCGCATTGCAAATCCTGCCACACCCGCAGAAATGGCGCTGGCAATCAAGAATATCAATACCGCTGCGATGACGTTAGGAATGTAGCTGTACACGGCACTCAGGAGGTCATTCAAAACGGGGAGATTAAGGGCGGATACCGCAAGTGAGATTGCACCGATAAAAACAAGCCAAAATGCAATCCGTGCGCCAAGTCTCGATGGACTCTCGACGATACGTGAAATCGTTTTACCGGCAGACGAGTGATGCATTGCGCGATCAAATCTCGCTCTGTTGAGGGCTTTGCGTGTTACCTTTTCAAGGAATTTAGCGATCATATAGCCGATTAATAGAATCACTAATGCGCCGATTAGGTTTGGTAAAAAATCTATAATTCTGGTGAGAATATTTTCGAATGATTGTTCGATGTCATTATCGTTCATAGTCACATTCCTCTCTGTTAGATGGTTGTAGAGTTATGGTAACATGCTGAAAAAAAGAACGAAGTAAGAATTTTCACAGTTTAAATTAACCGGAGTTTCTGAGTAGGGTTGGGGGATTGTCGGCTATTGTTTGCCGTCAATGTCATGTCCGCCAAACTTATTGCGCATAGCGGCAAGCAGCTTTGTCGTAAAGTCCACCTCGCCGTGCTGTGACGCTAACCGCACATCAAAACTGGCTTGGATTGCAGGCATCGGGATGCCAAGTTGCTTGGCTGTCTCGAGTGTCCATCGCGCCTCTCCCGATTCGGCAACGACGCCGCTGATGCCTGAAAGCGTAGGGTTCTCGTGAAGTGCTTGGCGCGTTAGATCATTTAACCAAGACGTGACGACACTACTCTCTTGCCAGATATCTCCGGCCTTCGCCAAGTCAAGATCCTGGTATGGCCCCTCTTTTAGCATACGATACCCTTCAGCTAAGCTTTGCATCATACCGTACTCGATCGCGTTATGTACCATCTTGACATAATGACCGCTTCCGCTTGGTCCAAAATGACGATGGCCACCGCGTGGATGAGATAAGGAGTCTAGCAGTGGTGTTATATGTTCATATGCCGACTCTTTGCCGCCAACCATCATAGAAAAGCCGTTCTGGTATCCCCATACGCCGCCACTCGTTCCGATATCAAGTAAGACGCTGCCTGCGGCAGCGACCTGTTGTGCTCGCTCCTCGTCGCCTCGGTAGTCACTATTGCCGCCATCGATAATGATGCTGCCAGCAGGAAGAATTGTTAGCCAGCTAGCAAGCTCCGTCTGAATAACGTCTGCAGGAACCATGATCCATAGTAGGACGGGGGTGTCTTGGAATGCGTGGACTACCTGTTGTTTTTCATAGGCGGGAACTGCACCATAGGTAGTAGCATCATCAATTGGCTTGCGGCTGCGATTGTGCGCAATAACTTCATGTCCGTCTTCGGCGAGTTTTTTTGCAATCTGTCCACCCATTCGTCCTAGGCCTGAAATGGCAATTTTCATCGTTATATCTCCTTGTTGTTCGTAAATAATGGGCATACCGGAACGGATTTTAGTGCCTGCGCGGGCTGCTCACTGACGTCGATCGATTCATGTACAAGCGTGCGAAGAGTGGGGATTTTATCCTGGCCCGTCGCTTGTACGATAGCCTCATCCAGTTGGCTGATTACTAGTGGAGATATCGTAATTCGCTCAAAATCATCTCCTTGATAACATTTTGCCCATGCGCTTGCTTCTACGGCTGGTGAATGTGGTTTTATTCCGGCAGTATGACCGTCGCTACCTATACCAAAAAGACCAATTTTATAGTCTGCAGCCGACATTACTTGCATGATCCACGCACCAAATGCATCTGTTGTCTTTTCGCAGTCTTCGCCAATAAGGGGGCGATAAAGTGTCGCTCCATTTAAGATCATTCCACCATCAAGCAGCTGTTGCCAGTTTTCGTCCGGGTGGCCAGTAGTGCCATATCGCTCGTCGCTAAGAGTAACGGATAAGTTGGTTAGATCAACCCCAGAAAGGCGTTTATCGGCCTCTAGTACGACATTAATGCCCGATCCGCCCGAAAGAAGCCATAGCACGTGCTCTCCTGCGATGAGATGTCTTTTGATCGACGCGGCAAGTTGTTCTGCTGCCGCATTGACTGGATGATCACTGTAGATAACTTCCATACACCACCTTTCAATTTGTTTAGTGAGTGCTGATTGCTATATTCAAGTATATACTAACTTGCTTTTATTATTTCTTCACCGGAGCGGTGATAGCGGGTGAGATTGACATTCGCTTGTGGGCGATGGCGATTCCGGCCGTGACGAGAACAACATACGCCAAACCGGTCGTACAAGTACGAAGCATGCTAGCGGGATTGAGAATCGTTAAGTAAATGCCACTCGCAAGCGTCGCACCGACGAGAAAATAGCTGCCGTAAAGTTTTGCCCGTGTCGGTCGCAAAAGTAGAAAAGTAGTAAAGACGATGCTCGAAAGCGCGATAATGATGTGGATTACTAGAGTCATGTCATTATTGTATCATGATTACGGTAATAGTGGCCCGACGCTCAGCATGACGCACAATACGAGAATTATAATCATGGAAAAACGAAACATTTTACGCGCCCACTTATCATTGTCATCAGCCGAAAATCCTTTGACGGCCAGCCATACCCAGTATGCACCTGCGCTTGCCATGACGGTAAAGTAGGTAAGTCCTGTGTACCCCAAAAATGTTAGCAGTAAGCTTGCAATGACGAATACGTACGTGTAGGCCAAAATTTCAATTTTAGTACGACGAAGTCCTTTGACGATTGGCAGAAGTGGTATGTTTGCCGCCTTGTATTCTTTAAAGCGATAAATAGCAATCGAATAAAATTCGGGAAATTGCCACGCAAAAAGGATGATAAATACGAGGATGGCGCCACTATCGATGACGCCGGTTACTGCGCAGTAGCCGGCAAGGATAGGAATCGCACCGGAGATGCTGCCGACCAGTGTGCCATGTGTGGTCATGCGTTTTGAAAGCATGCCGTAAAAGACGACGTACGTGATAAACCCAACAATTCCAAGAATAACGACAAGAGTGTTTGTGTAGGCTACTAGGGTCGCAAGCCCTACTAAGCCTAGGACTGCCGAAAATAGTACTGCGCGGTATCCCTTAATTTGCCCAGAGACAATCGCGCGTTTTTTAGTGCGCTCCATAATTGCATCAATATCTTGATCTAAATAGTTATTGATTACGCAAGCCGAGGCGATGATAAGGCTGGATCCAATGAATACCCCCAGGAATAGCGGTACGTCGATGACGCCTCTCGCTGCTAAAAAGTAGCCGGCGGCCACAGTGAGCGCGTTGCCGTATAGGACGCCCGGCTTTGTGAGTGAGTAATATCTTTTTATTGATTGATGCATCATACGCCGGATTGACGATTCATGTATTTAATCATATCAGTCGGCGACATCATCATACGAGAGTTCATGTCAAACATGATCCAAAGCGAACCGAACACGATGATTCCAAGAATAGTAAAAGCAAAAATGAAACTCATTAATCGCCATCTTGGTTTTGACTCGTCTCCAAGATGCAGGAAAAAGAGTAGCTGCACGATGAGTTGTGCGCTTGCGAGCAACGACAGGATGATAACCACAGCGGCTGGTGCTATTTTGTCACGGAGCCCTTCGTTAACTACGAGCAGATAAGCGGCGATCGTCAGTACTATCGATAGCAAGAATCCAATCAAATACGATAGAACATGGCTTTTTGTTGAGCGAATCTGACTCATAAGGCTAATCCCCCCATGAGGTACACAAAGGTAAAGATGAATATCCAGACGATATCAAGGAAATGCCAAAACATGCTAAATAGAGTGAATCGACGAATAGAACCCTCGCTAAAGCCACGACGAAATAGTTGCCATCCCATCACGATAAGCCATAGCAGGCCGACTGCGATGTGCAGTCCGTGCGTCGCAACGAGCGTAAAGAACGACGACAAGAAGCCGCTTCTTTGCCAGTCGTTTCCACCGTGAATTAAGTGGTTGAATTCGTACAGTTCCATTGCAAGAAAGGTGGCGCCGAGGACGAAAGTTATACCAAATAAGATACTAGTCAGTGACTTATTTTTTTTGCGCACAGCAATCATTGCTAGTCCACAGGTGAAACTGCTAGTCAGGAGTATGATTGTTTCCGCCAGCACAAAGGGCATATCGAATAGTTCGCTACCGCCAGGGCCGCCGAACGTATTTTGGTGCAGGACGATGTATGTCGCAAAGAGCGTACCAAATAGAATACAGTCGGTCATGAGATATATCCAGAATCCCAATAAAGTCTTGTCGCTGTCCGTGTGTGGGCGAGTGGGCACGGTGGCTATGTCGGTCATACGGAAAGTTCCTTATTTGTCATGTTTAGTTCTAGTTTTCTCAGTTCGGCAGCGGTAATGGTGTACTCGATGTCATCGTCTGTTAGGCGTTTAATCATTACAACGATCACTCCTATCGTACCGACAATCGCCAGCCATGGGATATGCCATACGGCCGCAAAACCAACCAGAAAACTAAACCCAGCAATAATAACACCAGCGCCGGTATTTTTGGGCAAGTGAATGTCGACGTATTCGCGACTACTATTGATCGCTACTCCTGCTTGTTTCGCCTCCCAGAATGGATCGCGCTCGTTAACGGTGGGGGTAATGGCGTAATTGTAAAAAGGAGCTGGTGATACGGTTGACCACTCAAGCGTGCGTCCGTTCCATGGATCGCCCGTTGTATCGCGGTTTTCTTTTCGTTGCCTGAAGCTGACGAATAGTTGCAGTAATTGACAGACGACGCCTAGTCCGATAACCGCCGCACCAACGCCTGCGACGATAAATAGCGGTTGCCAACCGGTCGATGCGTCATAGTGGTCGAGTCGTCGCGTTGCGCCCATCATTCCCAGAATGAATAGCGGTCCAAATGCGAGGGTGAATCCGATACCCCATAGCCACGCCGCGATCTTTCCAAGGCCTTCGTGGAGCGTAAAGCCGAATATCTTAGGGAACCAGTAGGTAAGGCCGGCCAAGAAGCCGAAGAGTACGCCGCTTACGATCATCGTATGGAAATGTGCAACGAGGAATAAGCTATTGTGCATTTGGAAATCGATGCCCGGCACGGCAAGCATGACACCAGTCATTCCGCCTAGTGAAAAGAGGAAGACGAAGCCCATGAACCAAATCATAGGCGAGCTAAAGCTGATGCGACCACGGAACATTGTAAAGAGCCAGTTGAATATCTTTACACCAGTTGGAATGGCGATAATCATTGTCATGATGCCGAAGAATGCGTTGACCGCCGACCCGGCGCCCATCGTAAAGAAGTGGTGTAGCCATACGATGAATGAATAGAAGGCGATTGACATAAGTGCTATGACCATCGATACGTAGCCGAATAGGCGCTTACGCGAAAATGTTGCGACAATTTCTGAAAATATACCAAAAGCCGGCAAGACGAGAATGTACACTTCAGGGTGTCCCCATGCCCATATCAGGTTGACGTACATCATCATATTGCCACCCCCATCGGCGGTAAAGAAGTGCATGCCCATAGTTCGGTCAAGGTATAACAACGTAAGTGTCACGGTAAGGATAGGGAAGGCGAAAATGACCATAATCATGGATACTAGGACTGACCAAGAAAATATTGGCATCTTCATTAATGTCATACCTGGCGCGCGCATCTTGAGGATAGTGACAATAAAGTTAATTCCTGACAGTAAGCTGCCGATGCCCGACAGCTGCAGGCTCCATATCCAGTAATCCACTCCAACGCCGGGGCTAAATTCTATCTGTGAAAGTGGCGGGTATGCCAGCCAGCCGGCACCAGAGAATTCGCCAAGTACCATCGGGAGGTTGATGATGATCATACCGGCCACGAATAGCCAGAAGCTGACCGAGTTGAGGAATGGGAATGCGACGTCGCGTGCACCAATCTGTAGTGGTATGACAAGGTTCATGATGCCGAACATCAATCCCATAGCAACGAAGAAGATCATGATTGTTCCGTGCGCAGAGAAAACTTGCTGGAATGTATCCGCTGTGATGAAGCCAGCGCTGTCCGCGGCAAGTGCTTGTTGTATGCGCATCATGATCACGTCGGCAAAGCCACGCATCATCATGATGACGGCGACAATGAGGTACATTATGCCGATTTTTTTCGGATCAAGGGAGGTTAGCCATTCTTTCCAGAGCCATGTCCACCGTTTAAGATAGGTGATTAATGCGACGATGCTTAGCGCGCCCAATGTCATGCCGATGCCTGCACCTAAAGTGATTAGCTCTTGAGGGAGGGCGTCGAGGGTTAGCTTTCCCAGTATATCCGCGAATAAGTGCATCAGTGTGATTCCATCCCCGTGTGTCCGGCGTGTTCGTTATGGTTTGAATGGTCGGTCGTCTCGTGAGTGTCTTTTGTTGTTTCAGGCATCATATATTTCATTACTATCGTATCATAAAGACCTTCGGAGCTAGAGGAGTAATACGTAGCTGGCGCGTCGATGCTTTTCTTAGCAAGGTCGGCATATGTTGCTGGAGTTAATTGCAGATTCGAGCTTTTAACGGCCATCACCCAGGCGTCAAAATCTGCTTTCGATGACGCCATGGCGGTAAATGTCATATCGGCAAATCCCTCGCCGCTAATATTTGCAGAACGACCCGTATAGCTGCCAATTTCGTTGGCGTTTAAATGGAGCTTGGTCGTCATGCCGGACATCGCGTAGATCTGTCCACCTAATTGTGGAATCCAAAATGAGTTCATCGGAGCGTCAGCTGTTATTTCAAAGTTTACCGGTCGGTTAACAGGGAATTGAATGTAATTAACGGTGGCAATATTCTGCTCGGGATAGATGAAAAGCCATTTCCAATCTAGTGCAATAACTTGAATTCTGACAGGTTTCGCATCCGATTCTAGGGGTTTATGTGGGTCGAGATCATGTGTGCTCGTCCAAGTAACGACAGATAAGATCGCAATCAAAATAATCGGAATACCCCACCAGATTGTTTCAGCTAAACGGTTTGTATCAACGTTCGGAGTATATTTTGCTTTTGTGTTGCCTTCACGGTAGCGCCATGCGATAAAAATTGCCATGACAAAGACGGGTATAACAACGACAAATCCAAGCAGGGTCGTGAACACAAGCAGGTTATATTGTTTGAACGCAACGATACCTTTTGGCTCGAGGAGATCAATTTTTAAATTACTGACATATAATACCGCTGCAGCCAAGACTAGGCAGGCAAGAACAATCCCAATGGTGACAAGTATTCTTTTGTTGATTGTTTGCTTGCGCATATTGTGACCATTTTACCACAAGCGCCTTAATCTACAATTATATTGAAAAATGATTGTGCGATAGAGTCAAACGGCATATAATTAAGCATACGTTGAGGGATTTTCTTGATTGCACATGATTACACTATCGGATCTTTGATTGCTACCTTGTAAGGGGGTGAGGTAAACGTGGAAACGCTTTTTGTCTATTTTATTCCATGTCTGATGATTTTGTTCGTGCCTTTTCTGCTTGCAATACATACCATCGGGCGTATATACGAGCATGGCTTGTCGGAGAAAGTTACGCCTCTCGCCATGATGAATCTTTCCGTGATGATTTCGGTAATAGTGATCGTTGCCGATAAGCAGATTTCGACACTGACAACTATGGCGATAGTAAGCTATAGTATGGTCGCTGTGTTGCTCATCGTCATCATAACTGGTTCGCTGACGATAAAAGCCTGGACAGTTGTCCGGACTCGATTACGATTAAAGCCAGTTGAAGTCGCTCAGACGCAAGTAATCGCGCCACAAGTTTTCCTTCACGATAATGTCCCGCCTATCCGCATTGAGCAGTAAGCTCTGCGTTGATTCGCGGGGCTTACTTTTTTTGGGCGGATGTCTGTTATAATCAGGAACGATGAAAAGCATAGGTACTATTCCACTCAAAAAAGTATTCCGCAGAACGCACGATCCAATCTGGCAGTTGCAAATAGGCGTCATTGTTATTATGGTGCTGCAATATTTCACGAACAGTTCGTTTTTACCCTATGACAAACATATAATTATCGGACTTGAGGCATTTATTTTAGCGCTGCTGGCAATCGTCACGAGCGACGGCTATGGTCGTGTATCGTACTCTCGCCGAATGCTTGTTATGGTATTGATTGCTGTCGTCGCAGCAATTAATATCTTTTCTCTTATCTTTCTTGTCGAGGCGTTATTGTTTGGCGATATGAGCAACACTAACGGCCATGATTTATTGCTAAATGGCATGACAATTTATGTAACAAATATATTTATGTTCGCATTGTTGTATTGGGAAATGGATGGTGGCGGGCCTGACCGGCGTGTTGTGAGTGAACGGCAGCGTGACTTTATCTTTCCGCAAATTATCCACCGTCATATCGCGAAATCGAGCTGGCTGCCTGGGTTTATGGACTATCTGTACCTATCGACAACGAACGTCACGAACTTTGCTTCAGCGGACACTATTCCGATTTCGCATCGGGCAAAGTTGCTTATGATGATTCAGGCATTGGTTTCGGTGGTTGCGGTTGTGCTCGTCGCGGCACGTACGATCGGTGTTTTGCAGTAATTTCTGCGTTGTAAAAGACACTCATTTTTCACATATTTTCACGTACTATACTGATTACGTAAGCGGTTTTAATAAAACGTTTCGTAAGGAGGTTTACAATGCGAATACCAACTAAAACTCTGGCCACGCTATTAGTGATGACTGCCGTTGCTGCTACTGTGCCGGGTATTAGTAGTCTTTCGGGGCGGCGACGTCGGCGCGAGTCGCAGTTTGATCGATTGTTGCATCGTCACGATCGAAAGGGTGAGCTGAGGGCGGATGTGCTAGGGATTGATCCGGCAGTATTTAAAGACTTGCAAAAGAAATTATCATTTGACGAGATTACGCGTCGGTATGGCTTTGCGGACAAGCGAGCATTTCGGATGGCATTACTCGGTAAGTTAAAGAACGAATTACGTCTGCGAGGCTGGACGACGCGTCGAATTGACCAATACGTCACTACGCGCAGCGAGCGAATGGGCTAGTTACATTGCGTGTCGGCTCGTAGTATACTGAGCATATGACGGAACTGATCATACGACTCATCGCCGACGGGGCGGTCATCCCGGTCGTTTTAATTGCTGGATATGCATTACTTTTTCTGGTGCCAAAAGGCCATCGATTTGAAGCGTATGCGCGCGTATTGATGGCTGGGATTACCGACTATCTACTTGCGAAGTTACTTGCTTCGGTTTATCAGCCGACTGGCGAGCGGCCATTTCAAGTGCTTGGTGTAGAGCCAGGCGCGTCGTATTTGCCAAATGCCGGCTTTCCTTCTGACCATGCGCTGTTCACGGGTTTTTTGACATTGGCAGTATGGTTTGAAACGAGGCGTAAGAAACTGACTGCTATTCTCGTCGTTTTGACGCTGATGGTTTGTGTCGGGCGCGTGCTTGGATTAGTCCATACGCCACTTGATGTTATTGGTGGCCTTGCCGTCGCAAGTGTTGGTGCATTGTGGTATTTGCAGCGGGGTGGCGCGGTTACAGTACCAAACACTCGCGCAAAACACAAAAACATAGTACACTAATCTCCATACAAAACAGGAGAGAAAAATGAGCGACACCTACACAACCGACACGCCTGCATCACTGGTCCCGATGAGCATAAAGAAATTGTTATTTATCATGCTGTACGGCGCGATCGCAGGATTGGTGACTTGGTGTTTGACTGTAGTGTTGGATACGTATGTCTATAAGGCAATCCTGTGTAGCGGCGACGTCGCCGTGCAATGTGCAGCCTCCTATCAATACGCATCAACAACATCAACGATTATCGGTGCGGCCGTCGGATTGTTCGGACTAGTGAAATTGCAGGTATTTCGACCTTTATTGATTGTTATTGCTTCGTTTGTGTCACTGTGGGGACTGCTGCTCTTACTCGTACCACTATCTTGGTATCTTGCGGCTGTTGCTGCAGCGGGATTGTACGGTGCTGCATTTGGCGTGTTCGGATGGATCGCACGCATTCGACAGTTCTTTTTCGCGATCATTTTAGTGATCTTGATGATCGTTGCCGTCCGACTTATTCTAAATAGCTAATGCTATACTGGTGTAATGGAACAGATTATTTTATTTAGTGTATTAGCGGTTGTTATTATTGGCTTTGTGGCAGTTGTTTGGATTTTAAATCAGCGGTTGCGTGAATTGAAAAACGCAGGTGCAGTTGAAATGGTAAAAACTGACGTCACGGAGTTGTCCCGAAATATTGCATTATTGCAGCAGAGTGTCGGCGACCGTTTAGAGCGAAACAATATTGCGATGCAGACCTCGATGCAAAAGCAGCTTGGACAAAGTGCGCAATTGGTTGCGGATGTTACGCAGCGTCTTGCAAAATTGGATGAAACGAATCGACGCGTTGTTGATGTCGCCGATGAGCTAAAGACGCTCCAGAATGTTTTGCAGAACCCAAAGCAGCGTGGAGTGTTTGGTGAATATTACCTTGAGTCGGTGCTCGACAACATCCTTCCTCCGAAAAACTTTCAAATGCAATACAAGTTCAGCAATGGTGACATAGTGGATGCGGTTGTGTTTTTGGAGAAAGGGCAAATTTTGCCGATTGATAGCAAATTTAGCCTTGAAAATTATAATCGAATGGTGAGTGAGGGTGACAAGGCGAAACGCGCACAGCTACTCGCAAGTGTGCGTACGGACTTGAAGGGGCGTATTGACGAAACGAGTAAATATATTCGACCTGGTGAGAATACGATGGATTTTGCATTCATGTTCATTCCGAGCGAATCTCTGTACTATGATCTTTTAATCGGCGATGTCGGTACGGGTAGTAGCGCGCGAGACCTGATCGAATATGCATTTCGCGACAAAAAGGTCATTATCGTTAGTCCAACCAGTTTTATGGCATATCTTCAAACGGTATTGCAAGGTCTGCGTAGCTTGCAAATTGAACAGCAAGCAAAGGAAATCCAAGTGCGTGTCGGTCAACTCGGGCGTCATATCAGCGCTTACGACAGCTTCATGCAGAAGCTCGGAGGCAGCCTGGGGACAACAGTGGGGCATTTCAATACCGCACATAAAGAGCTTAAGAAGATAGATAAAGATATCGTAAAGATTGCCGGTACTAATCCTAGTGTTGAGCCTTTGTTGATCGATAAACCTCAACGAGACGACGAATAATAAAATACCTCGCATATTGCGAGGTATTTTTACGATAACTGTTATGTGTATCTAGACGTCTTTTTGAGCGTTTACAGTAAGGTGGTGTAAACCAAATCCTGCAACAGCACCAAGGACTGAACCGATCACATAGATAGCGATAGGCCAGATGCTACTAAAGTTGATTGCCTGCAAGCTGATTGCAACAGCAGGGTTTAGGATTGCGTTCGCACCGTAGAATGCAGCAACTGAACCGGCAACCATCAAACCTAGGAATACACCAAGTCCGAGTGTGAATGCTTTTGCAGTACGATCGCGTACTTCGCGGAATGCGCTTGCAGCGGCGAATGCGAAGATTAGCGTACCAAGGAATTCAGCTAAGAAGATAAACCATTCTTTGCCTTCTGGTAGGGCGGCTGCTTTGAATAGGCTAGGAGCCTGAGTGAATTGATCTGCAGCTGGTGCGCTGACGCCACCAAGGAAAGCATTCAATACAACTAGTGCAAGCATTGCACCGAGGATTTGTGCAACAACGTACGCAATTGCACGTAGTCCGCTCATGCGACGTGTTGCCCATGCGCCGATAACGAGTGCCGGGTTGACGTATCCACCAGAGATAGAGCCTACGGCAAGAACGACGCCAACAAGAGCGAATAGTGCTAGAATTGGCTGTCCTTGACCTGCAACAACAACTGCAGCAAAGATGAATGTACCGACGAATTCGGCGATCAGTGCAGCAGCGAGTGGTGTTCGAACAAGTCCAAACCTACGGCCAGTTGTTGAAGTGACGGCAGCAGCGCTTGTTGCTGGGCGTGACTCAACGGCTTTTAACGTTGTTACTTTGGTAGTAGTTTGCTTCTTAGCGATCGGCTTTTTTACTGTCGATTTCTTCGCAGTTGAAGCGGCTTTTTTGGTAGCCATGTAATTCCTCCTTTAAATGTGAAATATGAGGATAGTATATCATAAATGCTCGCCGGTAAACATGAGTGGTACAATAAGGGTATGGGATTATTTATCAGACAAGACGACAATCGAAGTGAGTTGCAGCGCCGCGTTGCCGCGGAGCTAAGTGAAAAAGCACGTAAACGAGCTGAACTTGAGAATCAGCCGCAACCAGACGGCGTAAATGATTCGGCGTACGTCAAAGATACGCAAGGTACGTCTAAGTATGCTTGGATATGGATTATTCTTATTTTTGCCGTTACCGTCTTCGTTGTTGTTTCAATGTTTCTATAGAAAGGTTGACTAATTAGTCGATTTTTACCTACCAGATAGCGTATACT
>CBIHME010000006.1:0-12596 GCA_966210965.1 uncultured bacterium | reverse complement strand
ACGCGATTACAGAGAATTTACCTCAGCTTCTTGATCAGCCGAGTGATTTTTCGAACATTGCACACCAAAGCTATATCAACGGTGTGACGAAAGAGGATTTACGCATTCTCGATGCACGTCAAGTTCGTCAGCTGTTTCCGCAGATTGATATTAGTGACGATGAGTTGCGCACAATTATGCGAAAAGCAGCCGAGCTTGTCGAACGTACGCCTGATGAGCCTCGACTGGTCGTCGTACCACCCCTTCATGTCGATGACGATACGAGGTCGCCAGTGGATATGTACGTCACATTCGCTAAATAACCCCGTACCTTTACGGTCGAGACCTCGTCTCCCGAAAGGGTGCGGGGTTTTCGACGTCAATACTGCTTATTCTTGCTTAAAATAACATTACATCATATAGTTCTATACATTGTCCATATCAAATTGATAACGGCACGCACACTACAGGAGTCGTAATGACGAATAAAGACACAAGCATATCGTTCTTTGAAAAACGCAAAGAGGCGTCCCTGCCAAAACAGGGGCCATACGCGGATGCTCGCAACGAGCTGCTCCATTTGTTGACCGAGGCAAAACGGTTTTCATTACTAAAGAAAATATCCTCTGGTAACTATGTATGGCGATGCCAGAAATACGTAACCGAAGGGTTCTCGACGATTGAATTGCAGATCGAATTCAAGACTGCGCTGTTGCAGGTTGCTGTCAGTTCGGGCCAGGCAACGGGCGGCAGAATTCAGTACTATGAGCTTACCGATAGCGGACATGCGATTAATCTCGACGAGCTCTCGCTCGATAGCGAGGTCTGGGAGCATCTCGGTGCGCATATCAGAGCCGCTTCGCGTGACCTAGAACAGCTGATCGCACGAAAGGTGCGCGACAGGCAGGATCGGCGCGATTCTGTCCGTAAAGGCACGCTGATAAGCGCGATCGTTCTTTTTGTAATCGCCTTAGGATTTATGTGTATCAGGTGGTGGATTTTTGAGCCATTGGAAGCGGATAATCGTGCGCGTGTGGCGTACAATGCCGGAAACCATCAGATAGAAAGTGCGGGTTATCCAGTCGACGCACATTCGTTAGCTAGTGTACCGAGTGGTTCGTTGCAGTCCATCCCCAACTACGGTGGTGACGACAAAACGTTGACACACCCCCGCACGATTTCGATTACGTACGGAAGTTCTTCTGGCTGGTGCAGTAGCATCAACGTAGATATTCCATCCGGTAGCAACCTTGCCGTTGCTGCAGCTAGCGATAGCCTATTCATCCGTGATCACTACGTTGCAACGTACACGAACCACTCGCTTACGGTATGTTTAGTGGATGGCTTTTCTAAAAACGAAGCTAGCAAGACGGTCAGCGCTAAATTAGTGCTGCAAGTAAAGTCACAAAACTCCGCCGAGTAAATTTACCCCGTACCTTTTTACGGTCGAGCCTCGCTCCCGAAAGGGTGCGGGGTTTTCGACTTTTGTGAGCGAACTATAGTATAATGATGGATGAATTATGGCTACATATGGCGTAGCGTTGTAAATAAGAGGGTAGAACACACATGAACTGGAAGACAATTTTCCGATCATTCAAGAACAAAGACATGCAGCGACGATTGCTGATTATTTTAGGTATTTTTATCGCTTATCGACTGCTCGCGCACATTCCAGTGCCACTTGCCGAGCCGACGCAACTGCGACAAGTGATCGAAAGTGTTATTGGTGGCAGTAACTTTGGAGGGTTCTTGAACCTGCTGTCAGGTGGTGCGTTAGCTCAGTTCTCTATTGTGCTCGTTGGACTTAGTCCTTTTATTACCGCCTCTATTATCACTCAGCTCCTTACTAAGGCGATTCCAAAGCTTGAAGAATTACATAAGGACGGTGAGTCTGGCCGGCGTAAAATTAATCAATGGACTCGCATGATCGCTTTGCCACTCGCAATCGTGCAGTCTATCGCGTTTATTTACATCTTGCGTCAAACAGTATTGGCGGGTAATGCGGCAGGTCTGTCAGAGCCTACTCCGATTGAATGGATTGTTGCCGTTACTGCGATGACCGCCGGTGCGATGTTGTTGATGTGGATGGGTGAGTTAATTACCGAGCAGGGTGTCGGCAACGGTATTAGCCTCTTGATTTTTGCTGGCATTATCAGCCAGCTGCCATCAACTTTGTCGACAATCGGCACGTCACTGATGGATACCTCGCAGGGCTCATTAAGTGTCTTTGGTTGGTTTACGTTACCATTTAATCCGACCGTGTTCTGGTTGACGCTGGGTATCGGCCTTATATCGCTTGTCATGCTCTATGTACTGGTGAAGATTAACGAGGCGCAGCGTATTATTACGATTAACTATGCAAAACGCGTTCAAGGTAATAGTAACTATGGCGGTGTAAAAAGTATTTTGCCCGTCAAGCTAATCGCCGCAGGTGTTATCCCAGTCATCTTCGCTGTTGCGTTCTTATCCCTACCAGCATTTATTGGTCAGGTCATCAAGGCAACCGGTAATCCCGCATACTCAGGGCTGGCGAATAATTTGATTACCTGGTTCCAGGCACCGCAACCAGGTGCGTTTACGGGTGACACACTCAGTACGCTCATATACCCGGTTGCGTATTTCATTCTTGTTATCCTATTTACCTACTTCTACACCGGTATCGTATTTAATTCGAATGAAATCTCAGAGAACCTACAAAAACAAGGTGGATTCGTTGAGGGTGTTCGCCCTGGCATACAGACCGAAAAATACCTTGCGAGGACAGTAAACCGACTTATCTTGTTCGGTGCGTTAGCATTAGGTTTTATCGCTATTATGCCATTTGGAGCCGAATACATCTTTGCTCAAATGAATGTTAACGCGGCAAACCTCGCTATCGGTGGAACTGGTTTGTTGATCGTTGTCCAGGTAGGACTTGATTCACTCCGTCAGATCAATTCACGCGCTTTGATGGTGACGTACGACGATTACAAATAAAAGCCTTTTCTTGACGATCTGGGTGTGGTATAACAATATACGGTCCAAGTAACCCTGATCGACACGAAACGCCCAAACACCGTTCGCGCTAAGAGTGAACGGTGTATTTTTATTGAAAGGATTAAGTCATGTGGTTTCATACGGTAATCATGTGGTTTCAAGCATTCGTTGACAAACACTTCCCATCCCAGCGCGACAAGATCGAAGCACGTCTCCTCCAGATCGACGGCGAACTCGAGGAACAGAATCGGCTGATCAAGGATCTTCGCATACGGCACGACAAACTGACGTGGTTCAAGGCTTCGTTTGAGCGTCTTGATGAAATCACAGAAAGCACCGTTGAGCTGATCAATGACGAACTGCTATACCGAAAGAGCAGGGTAAGCACTCTGATTAGCGAGCAAGCTAGTCTCAATCTTCGACTTGGTAAACTCCCCGTTTCTGGTAAGCGGCGGATAGCAAGTCAGGAGTCCGCATACATCTAATCAACAACAAGGCCGTCAGAGGAGTGCATGTCGCTTTTAGGCGGAACGCTGAATAACGCGAACGTAGCTCCTTCGACGACCTTTTACTGAAAGAGGAAGTGTCATGCTGCTTGAAATTGTAAACCCTGCTATTCTGCGCAAGGATGCCAGTGTTCGCGATACGCGTATCGCGAAAAAGAAAGCTCTCGAGTTTGAAATTTCCGGTCTCGCAAGTCTACTTGGGCGTATTACGAACGAAATACAGACCTGTGGCAACAGCGTTGATCCGTGCGTTCTTGCACAGGAAGAAGAGGTTTCGTACTTCAAAAGCCTGTCAGAGGTTGAGCTCGCAAAAACAGTCAGTGAAATCGCTGCAATCGAAAGAAGTGTTGCGTTTACTGCACGCACGCTCGGCACTGGCCGCTCGTCTGTTCACTAATCCTGCCCCTTAATCCTTTCTCTATAATGCCACCGAATGACGCCATGCGCTTGCAGTACTGCAGCGAGGCGTCGTTCGGTGGCTTTTACTATGTCGAATAAATGATAATGTCGCTTCTGCTTGTCTGTGTTGGAATCGTATGACATAATCTCGCGTAGCCGACGGTGCTTTTTTGGGTGTCGCCGGGGCAAATTATGACAGAGAGGAACGGAATGTATCGCAGTGGGATGGACCTTCTCGTCGAGAGTTGGCTCATAAGCACACAGCCGTACGTATCACCAAAGCAGCAGCGGGAGGCTGATCAAAAGTTGCGCGAAGGCAACAGATTGATGGCAGTAGAGCGTGAGCGAGCCGTCCTTGATCTTAAGCGCAGATTACGGCCGCTTATCGGGCGTCTAGCTATGCTGGAAGTTCGTTGGTATTTGCGACAATTAAGTCCATTGCGGCTAGTAATAAATATGCTCGCACCCCACGGAGCCAATAAAATTGATTTCGAGTTGTCTATTATCGCACAATCTGTTGCGACGATTAACGAGAATGGCAAGATTATTGGCCTCGAAGATGTTAGCGCGGTGGATGCAATAACATTCGCCTATAAGATGGGCGGCTACACTATCGGACTTGCTAGAACGGACGACAAGCTAGTCGTCTCTTCTGTGGAGTGGTGATAGAATGTCTGTAACGCTCCGAAGCGCGTAACGTGCTTGCCGCACCTACCCTCTAACACGGTAAGGACGGCAAGCGGCGCATGCCTCTCTGTCCTTATCTCTTTTTTACTACAGCATGCTGTCTTTAGTGACGAAGAGATAAGTACGTAACTTACTTGACGAAATCGCACGGTTAGGTACAATAAGACTATTAATAAATTCCACCAAAGCGGGTAGCTTAGCGGAATGTATCTAAAAGTGCTTTACGCGCACCGTAGTTTCGTGTATAATCTACTACTGTAACTTATGGCTAGTCAAAAAGAAGTAATTAAATTGCAGGGAAAGGTAGTGGAAGCACTGCCTAATACTCAATTTAAAGTCGAATTGGAGAATGGCCATACGATTATCGCCCACATTTCAGGTAAAATGCGCAAGCATTATATCCGACTTGTACCAGGTGATAAGGTGGAAGTTGAGTTGACCCCTTACGATCTTACGAAGGGCAGAATCAGTTTCCGCATGAGAGATTAAATTTAAAGGAAAACTGGAGTTTGCAGCGCTCATGAAAGTTCGTGCGAGTGTCAAAAAAATCAGTCCCGATGATCAGTTGATCCGACGTAAAGGTCGGTTGACGGTTATCAACAAGAAGAAACCTAAAAATAAGCAAAGGCAGGGTTAAGCATGGCTCGAATAGCTGGAATTGTCATTCCATCTGAAAAGCAAGTGCAGATCGCATTGACGTATGTATACGGCATCGGTCCACACTTCGCATCGACCATCCTTGCGGCGGCAAAAATTGAGCCGACCACTCGGGTGAAAGATCTCACCGAGGCTGAAGAACAACGACTACGCGAGATAATCGATGCCGATTATACCGTGGAAGGCGACCTACAGCGCTTGGTAACAAATAATATTAAGCGTCTGAAGGATGATGGTGCTTATCGCGGATTGCGACACAAAGCAGGACTTCCAGTCAACGGTCAACGTACCCGTACGAACGCACGAACTCGTAAGGGTAAATCAGTGGCAGTGGGCGGTACGCAAAAGAAAGCAGCGTCTAAGACGTAGAAAGGAATATAGATTATGGCAGATGCAAAGACTACAACTCGTAAGAAGCAGCGCCGATCAGTTCCTTCTGGTCAGCTGCACGTTCAAGCAACGTTTAATAACACGATTATTACGTTCACAGATAAAAAAGGTAACGTACTTGCAGCAGCAAGTGCAGGCGCTTGTGGCTTCCGCGGAAGCAAAAAGGGTACTGCATATGCAGCTCAGGTTGCAGCCGAAAAAGCTGCTGAAATCGTTAAAAGCTCATACGGCCTAAGCGCTGTAGATGTCTTTATCAAGGGCGTTGGACTTGGCCGTGATGCTGCAGTTCGTGCACTTGGTGGTTTCGAAATTACCGTCGATAGTATTAAAGATGTGACTGGCGTACCTCACGGTGGCGTTCGTCCTCGTAAGGCACGGAGGGCTTAATCCATGGCACGAGATACTTCTCCTATTGTCAAACAAAGCCGCCGCGAAGGCTATGCCCTTCATCCAAAGGCGCACAAAATTATGGCTAAGAAAACTGGTATTCCAGGGCAGCACGCTCATGGCCGCCAGGGCAAACAAAGCCTATACGCAATTCAACTTCGCGAAAAGCAAAAAGTTCGCCGTACGTACGGTCTCCTTGAAAAGCAATTCGCACGCCTAATGAACGAAGCTAACCGCGCAAGTGGTGCTGGTGTTCTTCCTGGTGAGTTGCTCTTGCAGTTCCTCGAATTACGTCTTGATAACGCTGTTTACCGCGCTGGTCTTGCGACTAGCCGTCGAGCAGCACGACAATTAGTCGGTCACGGCCACTTCATGTTAAACGGCCGTCGTGTCGACATTCCATCAATCCGCCTAAAAGCTGGTGATGAAATCGTCGTTCGTCCAAAAAGCGTCAAATCAGGTTACTTCTCTCAAATTGATGATGTTGTGAGCAATTCGGTCCAAGGTCCACTTAGCTGGCTAAAAAGCGATGTTAAGAAGCTTAAAATCGATGTTACAGGTCTTCCAAAGCGCGAAGAAGCAGAAGCCGAAATTAATGAGCAGCTAATCGTTGAATATTACTCACGTTAAGGGTAAGGAGAGAAATAACATATGACAAAAGTAATTCACAACCCAGCACTAGCGAACATTGACGAGCACAGCGCTACCAGTGCAACGTTTGCAATCGAACCGCTACACGCTGGTTACGGTAACACACTTGGCAACAGCTTGCGTCGCGTATTGCTTTCAAGTATCGAAGGTGCAGCAATCGTTGCGTTTCGTATTGAAGGTGCAACACACGAATTTACGACCGTTGAAGGCGTTAAAGAGGATGTTGTTGATATCATGCTTAACCTCAAGAATGTTCGCCTGAAAGTCCACAGTGACCAGCCTGTCGAACTACGTCTTGAGAAAAAAGGCGCTGGCGTTATTACTGCCGGTGATATCAAGACGACAGCCGATGTTGAAGTTATCAACAAAGACCAGGTTATTGCGACTATCGATGATCCAAAGAAGACTGTCGTTATCGACCTTGTTGTCGAAGCTGGTCGTGGCTACCGAACGATCGAAGAAAGCAGTGAATCACGCCTACATAGCGACATGATCGCTTTGGACGCTGTATTCAGCCCAGTGCTTCGCGTTCGATACAAAGTTGACAACACTCGTGTTGGTCAAGAAACAAACCTAGACAAGCTCCTTCTTGTTGTTGATACTGATGGCTCATTGTCACCACGTGAAGCATTCGAAGAGGCTGCTGCTGTTCTAGTAAACCAATACACTGCACTTGCTGGTTCAACAACTGTTGAAGCCGCACCTGCACTTGGACAAGTGAGCGAAGACGAAGTCAGCGAATTAAATACTTCAATCGAAGAACTTAATTTGACTGCTCGTACTGCTAACGCGCTTATTAACAATGACATTCGTACTGTTCACGACCTCGTGACACTTAGCGAACAAGATTTGCGCGAACTAAAGGGCTTCGGCTCTAAAGCACTTGATGAAGTTAAAGATAAATTAGCGGAGCTGGAGCTTTAAGATGCATCGACACGGATACAAAGGGCGCAAATTTGGTCGCGAACGCGACCAGCGCCGCGCATTGCTAAAAGGTTTAGCAACAAGCCTCGTCTTGCACCACAAGATCGAGACAACGTTGCCTAAAGCCAAAGAGCTTGTGCGTTACATTGAAAAAATCATTACTAAAGCTAAAAAAGGTGATTTGCATAACCGTCGCCAAGTGATTGCTGCATTGTCTACACAGGCAGCTGCATTCAAACTAGTTGACGAAATTGCACCACAGCTTACTGGCCGAACTAGCGGACACATACGCGTTCAGCGAACACGTCTTCGCGTTGGTGACGGTGCTCAGCTTGCAACGATTGAATTCGTTGACGAACTGAAAGCTGCACCTAAAGAGGAGGTGAAAGCGTAATGTCTGTTAATGCTAAGACCTATTCACAGAAACCTAGCGAAATTTCTCGCCGTTGGATCCTTATTGACGCCAGCGAAGCACCACTAGGTCGCGTATCAACTGTGATCGCAAAGTACCTTATTGGTAAATATAAGCCTACCTACACTCCTCACATGGATGGCGGTGATTATGTTGTTGTTATCAACGCAAAAAACGCTGTTGTTACCGGTGACAAGGAAACTGGAAAAGTTTACTACCGTCACAGTGGTTTCCCAGGCGGTATCTCTGACGAAACATTGTCAGAACGCCGCGAGAAGTACCCAGAGCGTATCATTGAAGCTGCTGTTAAAGGTATGCTTCCTAAGAACAAACTGGCTGCTGACCGTTTAGCGCGCCTTCGTGTCTTTGCTGGTAGCGAACACACTCATACTGCGCAAACACCAGAGAAAGTTGAGGTTAAATAATTATGGCTGAAGGTAAATACTTCTACGGCTTAGGTCGTCGCAAATCCGCTACTGCTCGTGCACGTTTGTACGCCGGTAAGGGAAATGTAACGATCAACGACAAGCCTGCTAGCGCATATTTGTCTGAAAACAAAGCTATGCTTGCAGAAATCACCGACCCACTTGCGCTTGTTAACAAGCAAAAAGAATTTGATGTCACTATCAAGGTTAAGGGCGGCGGTCTTGCAGGTCAGGTTGATGCAATTAAACTTGCTATCGCTAAAGCAATCACTGTTGGTCATTCAGATCTACGTTCGACACTTAAAAAAGCTGAATTCCTGCGTCGCGATCCACGCGAAAAAGAACGCAAGAAGTACGGTCTTCGTGGTGCACGTAAACGCGAACAGTACTCAAAGCGTTAATATCGTTTCGAGACAAAATTACTCCTCAATTCTGGGGAGTTTTTTGTTGTATGCCTTGCAAAGAAAAAGCCCGTCCTGATGAAGGAGCGGGCTCTTAACTTCATCGGAACGGGCTAGATTGTATAGAAATCGGATGTATCTATCACATCCTTTTGCTGATATTCGGCATAGATTTCTTTCATCGTCTTGTCGAGTCGTGCGTAGGTTTCGTCGCTTAATGGCGGCAAGCCGACCAGTTGTGGACCTGGAATGTTAATCCATACTGCCACGGTACACCTTCTTTCACTACAATCCAATCTGGTTACTTTACCACATTTTATCTAGATGTTAAATATCTTCTTCGGGGTTATCGGTCGACTTTTTACCCCAGCGAAACTTCGGTAGTGGTCCTTTCATGAACGAGATTCCTACTAGACCAAGAACCGCCCCGGCTACGTACATTAAAAATACGAGGATTTGGCCCGAGGTAGGCTCATTCGGTTTCATCGGTAGCGTAAACACACTCGAGATAACGACCGCTAGAAAAATAATGATACACAGCCAGCCCTGCCAGGTAACGGGTGTCCACCCCCAGCCGTATCGCCGACGCTTAAACCAAAGCTTTGTTGACTTATCGTTCATAAGATAATCATATACCTAGATATACAAAATCTCAACTATTCATCAGCGAATGGGCATACAATGCAAGTAATGGAATAAGAAAAAGGAGGGACATATGCTTGGAAACTCAACAGTCTATGCAACAGTAGCAGTAACGGATTTGGAAAGATCTAAGATATTTTACGAACAGACGCTAGGATTACATCGGATTGATCAAAATCCTGGCGGGTGTATGTACGAAAGCGGCGCTGGTAGGATATTTGTCTATCAATCAAATACGGCAGGATCTGGCAAGGCGACTTGTGCCGCTTGGATCGTCGACGATGTTGAGCGTGCTGTTAATGAACTCCAATCGGCAGGGGTGACATTCGAGAATTACGACATTCCCGCTAGCGACGTCGAAGGGTATATCTATACGATGGGCGAACAAAAATCCGCATGGTTTAAAGATCCTGATGGAAATATTTTAAACATCGGTAGTAAAGCATAGAAGTGCGCTAGTGCTATTCGCTTATATCGGGTGTATAATTACAATCACTAATTAAGGAGTGATTATGGAAGTCGATGTGAATTATTTAGCAGTATTCTTGGCTGCGGTATCAAGTATGGCTGTTGGCGCAACGTGGTATTCCATGGGCGTATTTGGTAAGACATGGGTTAAATTAGCTAACGTCAAGATGAATCGGTCGATGACGACTGTAGATAACATTCGCATGTACGGTCTGACGTTTTTAGCATCGCTCGTGATGGCATATGTACTTGCGCATGTGACGTACCTTAGTCATGACTTTTTCGGCGGTAGCTTTCTAGCGAGCGCGTTCAGTACGGCGTTTTGGCTATGGCTTGGTTTTACGGCTGTTCGCTTTTTGACACACGATCTTTTCGAGGGTCGACCAATGAAACTTACGTTGATTACCGCGGGCAACGAGCTTGCGACCGTGCTGCTAATGGCGCTTATTATTGGGTTAATGGGCGTATAGTAACCGGTCAATATATGCATAGTACAGCAACCACTGTCGATCAATACATAGCGGAGGTGCCGGAAGAGCGCCGTGACGCATTTGTGAAATTGTTTTCGACAATACGTCAAAATATTGATCCAAAATTCTCGGAAGCTATCGGGTACGGTATGCCGGGGTGGGATATATCAAAAGAAGTATATCCACCTGGCTACCACGTTGACCCAATGCTGCCAGTACCATTTTTAGGTGTAGCCAATCAAAAAAATTATATCGCACTGTATCACATGGGATTATATGCGGATCCTGCATTACTAGATTGGTTTACTGCCGAGTACGAAAAAACTGGCGAAAAGCTGGATATGGGCAAGAGCTGTATCCGATTTAAAAAAATGAGTAAAATTCCTTATACGTTGATTGGAGAGTTGGTTGCCCGCATGTCTTTAAATGATTATCTGGCAATCTACACGGCTAATTTACCTGCTAAAAAGTAGCTGCATCCAGTTGTGGTCATCATGCTTCTTATGGTTTATACTGTAGGACAGGAATGAGACAAAAACAAACAGGATTTACTATCGTCGAACTACTTATCGTTATTGTGGTGATCGGCATACTGGCGGCGATCTCTATCGTTGCCTTCAATGGGGTACAGGGTCGTGCGAATGACTCGGCAATTCGTAATGATTTAGTGAATATGGCTAAAAAATTTGAAATATACAAAGCAGATTATGGCGTCTACCCAGCAGGTGCCGCCCAGTTAACGACGCTCGATTTGAAAGCCTCAAAAAATGCCTATGGCAATCATATGGCAACAGGGGGATTTGACTACAATCTTGTTTACTGCCGGATGCCAGCAGCGGCACCCACCGACTATGCGCTGGTAGCATTTAGTAAGTCCGGTAATCGTTTCAAATATACTAATACCACAGGGTATAGTCCGTATACTGGCGGGATGGGCGGATCGGCGGGTATATGTACCGACGCTGGCATACCTATGGCGGGCGCCGCGGCCGAGCGCGACTGGTTGTACGAGCTGAGCAACTGGCGAACGTTCATAGGCGGCTAGCGTATACTAAAAATATGTGGGATCTGATTATTCACAAGTGGCTGCGCGTTCCATATACACTTCATGTCACTGTCGACCGCAAAGTAAAAAAACCGAAGGCTACTGTAGTATTTATCCATGGTATCGGTCACTCGGGTGATGTGTGGAATGAGGTAATTGAAAAGTTGCCAAGTGATCTGCGCATTATTAGCATTGATCTTCTGGGGTTTGGTAAATCACCAAAGCCACACTGGCCGATATACAGTGTGCGGCTGCAGGTGCGTGCGTTCATTGCTACTATGCTTCGACTTCGCATGCACGGGCCGTTCATTATCGTTGGCCATTCTTTGGGAGCGCTGGTTGCTGTTGAGATTGCTCGCCGCTACCCCATACTTGCGCGTTCGCTCATACTTTGCAGCCCGCCATTTTATAGACAGGATATTATTGCTCGAAAACTCATACCGCATACAGACACGGTGCTAAAGGATCTTTACACTGCACTGCATAAATATCCTGATCAATTTTTAAAAATATCTGCACTGGCAGTAAAATACGGGTTAGTCAACAAAAGCTTCAATGTTACAGAAGACGACGTTCATTCGTACATGGGTGCACTGGAGGCATCAATTATCAACCAAACTTCGCTTCAGGATGCTATTAAATTACGACGGCCGATGCAGGTTATTCACGGAGCACTCGACCCGGTAGTTATAGGCAAAAATCTTAAAATTCTTGCTAAAAAGAATTCGAACGTAGAGCTATCTATTATTATTGCCGGTCATGAGGTCAGTGGCTTGTATGTATCGGCGGTTCTAAAAGCTATAGATAAAGCAGTGAATGCAGAAGCTAAATCAACAAAGATAACGACTGACGTATAATATGGGTATGACAGAATCTAACGTATCAGTAGGGGTTGTTGGCGCGCAGGGTGACTTAGGTTCGCAGCTTGTCCTGCTATTGAAGAAGCATGGCGTATCAACAATCGAATATGCTAGACGGCTGCATAACGGTGAAACGATTCAAAGCACGATTGATAAATGCCGCATTGTTCATATTTGTGCACCTCTCAGTGCGCTGGATGAAATAACATCCATCCCAAAAGATACGATTATTGTTTTGCACGACAGCGTCATGTCCTCTAGTCGTACAGCGAACGAGCAAAAACTTGATGGGCAGGCGGCTATCGTTCATATGCTAA
>CBIHME010000005.1:0-13037 GCA_966210965.1 uncultured bacterium | reverse complement strand
TAAAGCAACCAATCGTGTCAGTACTGCTCGCCATCGCAACGACACCATAGCGACTAACCGTACCATACGTAGGCTTTACACCAACTACACCATTAAAGCTCGCGGGTTGACGAATAGAGCCACCCGTATCCGTCCCTAGTGCAAATGGAACAACGTCTAGTGCCGTCACTACTGCCGAGCCGCCACTACTGCCGCCGGCAACCTTCGTCTGATCGAAGGCGTTCTTTGTCGGGCCAAATGCCGAGTTTTCGGTACTTCCACCGTGCGCAAAAGCATCGAGATTCGCCTTGCCAATACAAATAGCCCCTTCTTGTTCAAGTTTTTCTACCGCCGTCGCCTGCAAGGGCGCATCAAACTTCTCGAGCATGCGACTCGCTGCTGTCGTTGGCGCACCGAATGCAAGGAAGTTGTCTTTTGCGATGAAAGGCACGCCCGCCAATTGGCCGACGTTCTCACCGTTGTGTATGCGCGCATCTATTTCGTCAGCACGTTCAAGTGCGCGCGCCTCAGTGACGCTTAATAAGGCATGAAACTCATCCGTACTTTTTGCTTTCTCAAGCGCAGCCTCAACTGCCGCACGTGCCGTTAATTCGCCTCTTTTGATCTGGTCAACAATAACTGAAATACGACTCATCTTATAATACCTTCGGAACTTTCACCTGATTATTTGCTGACTCGGTCGATAACGCCAACATCTGCTCGCGCGTTACATCGGAACGGATGACCGAATCATCACGCCATACGTTTTCCAGTCCAGTCACCTGGTAGGTTGGCTCGACACCGGTCGTGTCTAATTCACCAAGCTGTTCGATATATCCTAAAATATTACCGATATCGGCCTGTAGGTGATCCAATTCTTCATCTGTTAGCTGCAAGCTACTTAATTGTGCCAGATGCTGCACATCATCACGAGATATTACTGTCATACGGTCCATTATATCCTATAAACGTATCTGTGCTAAAGTAAAAATACAGATGATCGTAATAGATTGGAGGGACGAATGGAAAGAAGCATGATTATTGTCGGCGGAGCAATTCGAACTGGGCGCAGCACATTAGCGAAGAATGTTGCTGAAAATCTACAACAAACATACGAAACGCGATATATCTCATTTGGCGAAACAGTGCGCGCCATCGGCAAACAAGCGCTAATCCGTGGAAGCATTGAAGACGAGCACATCGACTCCTTTTACGCAGACACGATCAAAAAACATCTTGAGGGCGGCCGCGCCACGGAATTATTGGATGACGAGGTTGCATGGGGCGTAATGAACGAGGCGTTAACTCGCACAGACGACGCCGAGCTCGTGATTGTCGATGGATATCCAAAAACCAAGACTCAAGCCGATGACCTGCTAAGCTTGGCAATTGACGAGGAACGCCGGGTAGCCGGCCTGTTAATTGCGACCGTTGATGAAAACGAGGCACTCGCTCGAATGCTTAAACGTGGCCGAAACAATACATCATGGTCATACGATGCGCATACCGCCCTCGAACAAGTACGACAGTACAGTCGCTCATTCGGTGAGGTTATTATCCATCTCGCGTCAAAGAACATTCCTTTTGAAACCGTCGACACGAGTGGTGCTAAAGAGGTGTCGACAAGAAAAGGGCTAACGTACGCAAAATCATTTCTCGAATAAATATGTCGCTTAGCTCACATATAAAATAACTCTGTCGTTACCAACAGAGTTATTTTCGTTCAAGCTATTTTATCGCTGTTCGATAAACGTATGTGCGTGACCGCGTGCGCCACCACGACCGGTTCGGCCGATACGGTGCGTGTAATCTTCGTACGTTTGCGGCGTGTCAAAGTTAATCACGTGAGAAACGTTTGGAATATCCAAACCACGGGCAGCAACGTCAGTTGCAACCAGCACCTTAACGCGGTTGTCCTTGAACTGCTTCAATGCACGCTGGCGCTGTGATTGGTTTTTGTTGCCATGGATAGCCGCAGACGGAATACCGATGTTATCCAAGTGATCAGATAGACGCTGTACGCCAAATTTTGTTTCACCGAAAATCAATACCTTGTCGTATGCCGAAGTTTTAAGCATTTCTTCTAGTAGCTCAATCTTGTGCATCTTATCACGAGCTTCGATAACGTCTTGCTCGACGTGTTCTGAGGTTTCAGATGTCCGTACAGAAACAGTCACAGGATCATTCAAAAAGTCATTAACGAGCGCTGAAATTTCAGGAGTGATTGTCGCACTAAAGAATAGTGTCTGGCGTTCACGTGGCATCTCATTAACGATCTGACGAATGTCAGGCAAGAATCCCATGTCGAGCATGCGGTCAGCTTCGTCAAGAACTAGCGTAGTCATATTCTTTAGCTGCAAGACACGGCGCTGCATTAAGTCTTTTAGACGACCTGGCGTACCGATAATGACATGTGGACGACGCTTTAAATCACGGATCTGTCGATCGATGTTAACGCCACCGACAACCAATGTCGAGTAAAGATCCAAACCACGTGCAAAGATACGGAACTGCTCGTCGATCTGCTGAGCAAGTTCGCGTGTTGGTGCCATAATTAGGACCGACGGTCGAAGCGTAATGCCGCTTTGTCGCTCGATAATAGGAAGCAAGAATGCTGCAGTTTTACCGGTACCTGTGTTCGCAAGGCCAATAACATCCTTACCTTCAATAATATGCGGAATAGCCTGGTCCTGAATAGCACTTGGCGTATCATACCCCTTGCTAGCGACGTTATGGTGCAGCTGTGCGCCAAATGGGAAGTCAGCAAATTTATGCGTCGATTCGTAAGCAACCTCGTCAGCTTTTGCAACTGCTTTGTTGATAAACTTTGATGGATGAATGTACTTTTTAGCTGGGCCGCGATTGCCGCCACCACGTCGTCCGCCGCCGCCACGGTTACCACCGAAGCTACGTCCACCACCTTGCGGGCGACCTTGATTAGGGCGTCCGCCCCTACTGTTTTGTTGAAATGCCATAGAAAATAACCCTTTCGTTAATTCTTGATGTTTACTGTATGCAGTCTAAGGGTATGCCTATAATGAGGACCCATGAGAACAGCGAGAGGATATTTCGGTGGCTGCGCTATATATTTGTTTCGTGCGCTAGTCTTTGAAAGAGGCTCGACATTCATTGAATGCAATATATCTACAATAGCACAAGTAATATATTTTTGCAAGTGCTAATCCTATTTCTTCGCTAAGCAGCACATTGACTTTAACCGTATTTTCTGCTATAATTATGAGATAGCCTCACGATCAGTAAGATGTGACGGCTGCCCCTCGACAATCTGATCATTAGAAAGGAATGGTGACATTGGCGCAGCCTACGAAAATGAGTGCAACTAACCGGCTGGTCGCTCGTAGATATGCGTTCCCTCTGCAAGACAAACGAACCTGGAACACACACCGAGCATCCCAGCAATCCCAACACCCACAGCCTCATCCGCAAATATCCCTTGATCCAATATTCAAAGACATGGAAAGAGAAATGCGCGCTTTGGCGATTTTCGCCGCCCGATTTGGCTACCAGAAAGGTTTGATGTAAAGTGCCCCTCAAGGATACTCCAAATACCGTCCAGCAACCCGTAAGCGAAGGGGCTACGACACCTTCAGATGTCGTAGTTCTGCCGGCGCTGCAAGCCCAATTCTCCGGCACCGCCCTTGGCGAAACCTTGCAGTCATACCGCCAGAAAGCGGCCGAGCGACCGGCGGACCCATACGCCCGTACTGCCGACTCCTAACCTCCCTTAAAGTGAAACGCGCAGCCCTACACCGGTAGCGGCTGCGCGTTTCACAGTACATCCTAATTGATCAGGTCGTCGAGATTTACCTCCATAGATGCGTATCTATGCTGATGAGCTGGAAACAGCGAAAGGTATCACTTACATCTTTGCTTTAATGTCGGCGATCATATCGCGGATCTCTGCTGCTTTTTCAAACTCCAGATTAGCGCTCGCAAGCTCCATTTGACCCGTCAGATCTTTGACTAAGGATTTATACTCGTCTTTAGGTATTTTCTTAAGGTCAAGCTTTTGCGGCTTGTCTTTGTCTTTATCTGGGATAATTGCTCGCAGCCCCTCATCAATTTCTTTTGCGATACTAGTAGGGGTGACATTATGTTCGGCATTGTAAGCTTCTTGAATGCCGCGACGCCGATTAGTCTCATCGATTGCAGCCTGCATAGAACGCGTCATTTTATCCGCGTACATCAATACAGTGCCGTCCTGATGGCGTGCCGCCCGGCCGATAGTCTGAATAAGCGCACTTTCACTGCGCAAAAAGCCTTCTTTATCGGCATCCATAATCGCTACCATGCTAACCTCTGGAAGGTCCAGTCCTTCTCGCAGCAAGTTAATGCCAATCAGCACATCATACACGCCTGTACGCAGGTCTTTTAGAATGTCACCTCGCTCTAATGTATCGACTTCGCTATGGATATACGCCGTCTTCATACCTAGTTCAAGTAGATACGAGCTAAGATCCTCAGCCATACGCTTCGTCAATGTCGTCACGAGTACGCGTTGGTTCTTGGCGATACGGTCATTCAATTCCGCAATCAGGTCATCGATCTGACCTTCGGTGGGACGGATTTGAATCTCGGGGTCAAGCAATCCTGTCGGACGAATAATCTGCTGCGCAGGCTCTGGACTATGCGCCAGTTCATATTCGCCTGGTGTCGCCGAAACATAGATTGCTTTATTGATATGCCTGTCAAATTCAGCGAAAGTTAATGGACGGTTATCTAGTGCAGATGGCAAGCGAAAACCGTGCTCGACCAGCACTTCTTTGCGCGCTCGGTCGCCGTTGTACATACCACGAACCTGCGGTAGCGTCTGATGACTTTCGTCAACCAGAAGTAAAAAGTCATCCGGACAGTAATCCAGGAGCGTCGCCGGCTGTTCACCTGGTTCGCGATTCGTCAGATAGCGACTATAGTTCTCGATTCCCTTCACAAACCCGGTTTCTTCCAGCATCTCAATGTCGTATTTGGTTCGCTGTGACAACCGCTGAGCTTCGAGCAACTTATCATGTGACTCAAACCAATCTAGGCGTTCAGCAAATTCACGTTTGATGTTCTCGATTGCAACCGCCAACTTTTGTTTTGGCGTAACATAGTGACTGCTTGGGAAAATCATACAAGTGACCTGCTCTTTCAAAATATCACCAGTTAACGGATCAATCTGAGTAATTCTGTCGACTTCATCGCCAAAAAATTCAATACGAAATGCCACATCGTTACCCGCCGGAAATACGTCGACTACATCGCCTTTCACTCGGAATGTTCCACGATGAAAATCAATATCGTTTCGCTGATACTGAATATCGGTCAGTAGTCGGACGAACTTATCTTGTTGCCTTTTTTCGCCTTTATTCACAACGATAGACATATCACCATAATCTTCAGGTGAGCCGATACCATAGATACAGCTGACACTAGCAACAATAATCGTGTCGCGTCGCGTCAACAGCGCCGTTGTTGCAGCATGTCGCAGCCGATCGATTTCGTCATTGATCTTACTGTCCTTTTCGATATACGTGTCACTACTAGTGATATATGCTTCTGGCTGGTAGTAGTCGAAGTAGCTGACGAAGTAGTGCACTTCGTTATCTGGAAAAAATGACTTAAACTCGCTGTACAGCTGTGCGGCGAGTGTTTTATTGTGCGCCATGACGAGTGTCGGCACTTGTCGGTCCTGGATAATGTTTGCCATCGTAAACGTCTTGCCCGACCCGGTCACACCCAAAAGCGTCTGTTCGCGCTGCCCCTTATTCAGTCCTTCAATAAGCTGACCAATTGCGTGTGGCTGATCTCCTGTAGGCTGGTATTTCGTTTCTAGGCGGAATTTATCACTCATCTGTCTTTATTATACGCCACAATGAAAGCGACTTACTATTGCAGTAAGCCGCTTGAGTAAAGATATGCTCTCTACGCAGAAAAGGATGACATTGCTATCCGCGGCCGGCGCGCGCACTACTTACCTGTGCATCCGTCCCATCATGCTCGAAATCAGCATATTTACGATCCAAGGCTTCGATCACTTTCGCCACCAGTCGTACAGGATCCGTATCGTATATTACGTCACGCGCACCGGGTGCCTCGATATTTTCAAGTAGTACCGGCGTATAATCAGCTAACCCGCCACTACCCAGCAGTACGCCGCAAACTTTACGACTTTCAAGGGCCGTCGACAATTCATGCAAACTCCCCATACGGCCACCAACGGTAATAACTGCGTCCGCGCTACGAACCAAGTGCACATCACGACCGACGTATTACATGCCCGTAAAATTAATATAGTCAAACTCTTTCGTAGGTAATCGATAAGTGGCGACGTGCTCCCGAAATGATGCGGCTGGTGAAAAGCCGATTGAAAAGCCCCGATCACCTTTTACTGCCATGACGCCCATTGCAGCATAATGTGGTAGTCCAACGGTTGCACCAGTCAGTAGCGTTTTTCCTTGTTCAGAAATAGCCTTACCTAGCTCAAACGCCAGCTGGTGAGAACGTTTGACTGTATCACCGCTCGCCGCTCCAGAAACACAAATTTGATAACGCATAACTTAATTGATCTCCTTTGCAAAGTAATCCTCTGGTGCAGTCGCAAGCAACTGATCTATATCCTCACGTCGTAATAACCCTGCTTGCGCTCCCAGGTGCTGGACGACATTCATACTGTTAATCGGTGCCCAAGTCAATGCAGTCTCGATCGATTCGCCGAGCGCCAGCGCCGCGACGATAGTCGATGCAAATGCATCGCCAGCGCCCGTTCGATCAACCGGAGCGGCAGGATCAGGATAGTTAGGGATAGATACGAGTTTGCCGTCATATGATGCAAACGAACCATTAGGGCCGTCTGTTATCACGACGAACTTTGGACCAAGCGCGTGTAGCCCGTCAGCAAGCTCCTTCAGAGAGTCGTATGATTTTCCGGTCACCTCAACAGCTTCTTCGCGGTTCATAACGACAATATGACTTCGAGCGTACACTTTTGCCAGCTTTTCGGCACCCCATTCGAAATGGAATGTGCCCGGTTGAAATGCAAGTTTCGTATCAGGATGCTGCTCAAGATATACAAGCAGATCTTCGTGAAGCTGCCACGAAGCTTCGCTGATGAGTGAAAGATAAATCCAATCTGGTGTTTTTTCAGGAGCAATCCAGCGATAGTCATACTCTTCATTTTTAACCAAAATCGTCCGATCAGCCCCATAGCGCAGTACGTAGTAGTAATTCGACTTCATATCTTTGTGAGCTACCATAGTCGTCGTGTCGATGTGCTCACCATGCAGATACGCAAGAGAATCTTTACCCGGTTGATCATCGCCCAAAAACGCCATCAATCCGGCATTCAACCCTAAACGACTAAACGACACGGCTGCATTCGGCGACGGCCCCACCGCCTGAACAATCTCGACGCTGTCATACGGTGGCTTTGAACCAAATGGCAGACTCAGGCGCTTACTGCCGTCTGGGTCGGTGTCGATACGGGCCTTATCTTCGCGTAATTTAATAAATGCATCGGTAAAAATATCGCCTATTGCTAAAATGTACGGTTTTTCCATATGTTCTTCCTTTATGTCTGTTTGTATCTGTTGATCGTTCGTTTCATTATACCATAATTCAGGCAGTCCGGCGTCCTGCACGAACTGCTGCACGGTCTGCTCATTCGTCCGCTCGTGATTGCTGTAGCGACTTACCAATTCCCGGCGCAGGCAAAACTGCATGTGGCGAGTTATCTGTTGACCCATCACCTTACCGACGCTTTCGTTGATGTCGTCAAAGTTAAACGAAATAACCCGACCGTTAAATGACAATCCAACAAATTCAGTCTCGGCAAACAACGCACGATTACCCGCCTGGGCAATAAGTGAATGGTATAGCTCGTCTTCGGTCGTATCTGCAGGGTCCAGGCCAATTTGACGCATTACGTCATGTGCACGAGTAATCGTGTCGCTAATTAACCGCACATCTATCGCCGAATGGCCAGCCGCCCGCTCTAGCCGACGTAGCGCCGTCGTAAACAAAGGCTCTTCCGCCTGCAATAAATCCTGTAGAAACTTTGCCATTTTATTAACCCACCGTTATCTATTAGAGATAGTATATCACGTTAATGCTAAAATGGTTTTTCCGATAGCGGCATCTCATGCAATTTAACATCAGCATGCAAAATACCCGCTTTCGCACCGATTTTTGTGACGACCGAAGTCGAATTAGCACTTGCGAACAAGATCGAATCTTTTAAAGATTTACCTAATGCCCACTGCGACAAGAATCCCGACGCAAAAGCATCACCAGCGCCCGTTCGATCAACAACCTTAACATCTTCGTACATCCCTGCGCGAACAATTGTTTTACCGTCACTAGCCACAACCCCGTTCGGACCGTCGCTAACGATCACCACAGGCACATAGTTCAGTCCATGACGAACAAGCTCTTCCAGCGTTTCGCCTTCGACAAGTTGCTGCATCTCTTCTTTATTGACGCATAGTATGTCAACGCTCTCCAGCAGGGCTTTTAGCTTGGCTGGGTCAGCAAGTTCGGGCCCAGCAGGGTTCAGCATTACTTTGGTGTTAGATTTTTCAGCATGATCAATAACACTTCGTAAAAGCTCCGTACCACCGTCCGCAAGCGAACTTGGATACACCCAGTCCGCATCAGCGATAGCGCCAAGATCTAAATCAGTGCCTTTTTTATCGGTTGATACTCCGCGGTGATTTAGAATCGTGCGCTCACCGTTCGTGGCGATCAAAATAGTGGAATAACCTGCCTGGTATTGGGCGCGGCGCACTACACGATCAGTCGCAACGCCTTCTTCGTCAAGATCACGAAGCACCGTTTCTGACGCTGGATCGTGACCAAGCGGCCACATAAATTCAACATGAAGGCCCTGGCGCGCCAGCGTGACCGCAACGTTACTCGCATTACCGCCAGTCGCAAACGTCACTTCACTTACTTCCATTTTGACACCCAGTGGCAGATGCGTATAAGCCACTTTACCTTCGGTATGTGGATCAAATTCACTACTATTCAAAAAAACATCTTGCGTGGCTTTACCAATACAAAGAACTCGAGGCACTGCCGCCATATTATCCAACGGCCTTTCCAGCACTGCCAAAGGCGTTGATTTTTTCTTCGACAACTTTTTGTACTTCCCCGTACACTTCAGGCATCAATTTAACGACCGCATACTCGTCTGGATTTTCGGCTAACACTTTTTCAAGCGTCTTGCGGAATACATACCGCATGTCGCTATTGATATTGATTTTGCTGACGCCAATACGGGCTGCCTCTTCAAAGAAATGGAGTGGTGTGCCGCTACCGCCGTGCAGGCTAATTTGGCAATCGATTGAATCACGAACCTGCTGCAAGAGCTCAAGATCAAGTTCTTTCGGAACGGGATATTTGCCGTGCAAATTACCAACAGCAGCTGCGTACGTGTCGATACCAGTCGCCTCGACGAAAGATTTCGTACCCTCAGGCGTACTAAAGGTTTTTTTGATCTCTTCGTAATTGATATCTTCTTTGTGAACATTTGACGATCCGCCAAAATAATGTGGCTCGGACTCAACCAGCGCACCGGTGAACTTGGCGTACTCAACCACTTCTTTGGTCTTTTCGATAATCTCTTCGGTCGTAGCGTCATGATTCGCCTGCGAGATGTCGATATGAATGAACTCGAACCCAGCATCAATAGCGCGCTTACAATCTTCGACAGTGGGGCTGTGATCGAGGTTGATATACATTTCGATACCGTATTCTTCGCGGTAGTTGTCTACCATGTCACGGATATTCTCGAGACCCAACGCCTTCACTTCACCATCGCTAACTTCAACTAGGACGGGCGCGTTTAGTTTTTGCGCAGCTTTAGCGACGGCAATAAGCGTCTCTTGGTTGTCGATATTAAATGCACCAACCGCAAAATGCTGACTGCGGCTACGCTGCATCAAATGCCTTGCCCGTATCGTATTGTCGCGAATCTGTTTAATCGTTAGTCCCATAAATCCCCCTTAAAATCCTTGATGATAGCGTGGCACGTCGGTCACGAACTTTTGCACTCGGTCTGCGACTGATACATTATCTAATTTAAAATGCTTGATCAGCTCCGCTGGCTCGCCGCTTTCGCCAAATCTATCTTGCATTCCAATACGAAGCAGCGGCGTCGGCAGCTTTTCCCCAAGCAGTTCCGCAACAATCCCGCCAAACCCGCCGGCGATCTGCGCCTCTTCTGCAGTTACGACTCGACCCGTTTTACGGACACTGGCAAGAATAGTCTCCTCGTCTAGCGGCTTGATCGTTGGTACATGAATAACTTCCGCTTGAATGTGATGCTTTTCAAGCAGCTTCGCCGCTACCAGCAATTGATACGTCAAAGCACCTGTCCCAAGCAACGTAACGTCGTGACCCTCACGAAGGACATAGGCCTTGCCAATCTCAAATGGTGAATCCGCTGTACTGAAAATCGGCGTTTTATCACGGGCCAAGCGCATATATGAAGGCTTGCCATTCTCTGCGATTGCCTTTGTTGCTTTTTCCGCCTCAATGCTGTCACCGGGTGCAAGTACGACCATATTCGGCAGCACGCGCATCAATGCAATATCTTCGAGCATTTGGTGTGTCGCACCGTCCGGACCAACACTAATTCCGGCATGCGACCCAATAACCTTGACGGGCATATCGTTTAGTGCGATTGTCGTGCGAATCTGCTCCCAGTTACGACCAGGGCTAAAGGCGGCGTAACTGCTCGTAAACGGAATTTTACCTGCGCGCGCCATACCGCTAGCAACAGTTACTAGGTTTTGCTCGGCAACGCCAATTTCGACAAATCGCTTCGGGAATTCTGCTTTAAACAGTGACATCTGCGTACTATCGGTCAGATCGGCACATAACGCAACGACGTTCTCATTCGTCTGACCTGCAGCTAGAAGCCCCCGTCCGAATCCCGCACGAATAGGTTCTAACGTGACGTCATCGTTATATACATCAGGATTAAGTGCATAGTTCATTATTCAATATCTCCTGAGGTAATTTTTCCATTCAATGTGCGAAGTTTCTTAAGTGCTTCTTTTGCTTGTTCCTTATTAGGCGGAACACCATGCCATTTGTAGTCGTATTCCATAAAATCGACGCCCTTGCCAGGAATAGTATGGGCGATGACAACACTTGGCTTGTTCGATATAGCGCGTGCCATACTAGCCGCATCGATAACGCTATCGATGTTATGCCCGTCAATCTCTTGAACATGCCAGCCGAATGATTCCCACTTACCGCGAAGATCCTCGAGCGGCATAACATCATCTGTCGAACCGTCAATCTGAATGTTATTTCGATCAATGAACACGATCAACTGAGAGAGTTTATATTTACCAGCGAACATCGCCGCTTCCCAGATATTACCCTCGTTCAGTTCACCGTCACCGGTAACGACATACACCCAACGATGCTTGACGTCGTCGATATACTGCAGCGTATAGGCGTAGCCCGCAGCTTGAGACAAGCCACTACCTAACGGCCCGCTTGTATTTTCAAGCCCTGGCAATTTCTCTCGCTCCGGATGCCCCTGTAGGCGACTGCCAAACTTACGAAGCGTCGTTAATTCACTGACATCAAAATAGCCACGTTCGGCCATGACAGCATACTGCACCGGTACCGTATGCCCGTTACTTAAAAAGAACACATCTCGCTCGGGCCACTCTGGCTTTTGCGGGTCAATGTTCATAATATTAAAGTAAAGAGCCGTGACGATGTCAGCCAACCCAAGCGGTCCGGCGCTATGACCACTGCCCGCAGCTTCGAGCATACGGATGATATCCTGACGAACATCGTTCGCCTTTTTCTCTAATTGCGATATTGTTAATTGCCCACTCACCATCAAATAATCCCATGCTTATTAATTTCACTTACCAGTGTAGCATAAGTGTTTTTTGGATCGATTGCCGTCGCGATAGTACTGCCGACATTTAATACATCGACGCCGCCTTGCGACAGACCGAAAGCATTCTCGACGTTTACACCGCCATCCCATCCGATCTCTACGTCTTGGCGAATTGCTTTAATCAGTCGCACTTTTTCAAGCTGCATTAAGCTGGCCGTTCCGCCTTGCTTGCCAAGATCCCCACTAAATATCATGACATGATCAGCTGCCTCTATGGCTGAGGTTACCGTACTAGGAACGGTAGATTTAAGTAGCGCGATACCGGCTTTGATATCGAATTTTTTAACTTGCTGCAAAATCGGCACGATGTCTTCTTGTGTTTCGACATGGAAAATAATCATATTAGGTTTTAGGCTGATAAGTGTTTCGAGATGATCGCTTGGTCTAGCAACCATAGCGTGAATATCCACAGTCCAGTCCTGCGGCCACCATATTTGCGCGGCGCTCAACGTAAAGGTCGGTGCAAATTCGCCGTCAGCGACATCGATATGAACTCGGTCCGCAAACGTATGAACGCGTTCGATCTGTGCCTTATAATCTTCGGCGCTTTCCGCCGTAATCGTCGGTGCAATAATACTCATTGGCTATACCTCGTCAATCTGCGCATTACGGCGCTTATACCTAGCTGCATCAGCAAATGGCGTTGTGAGCCAGGTATCAATAATATCCTTCCAGACAACGTCGTCATCTGCTAAAACACGCGATGGCAGACATAACACATTGCTATCATTATCATTGCGCGTCATTTTCGCTTCGTAAGCATCCCATATAACGCTCGCCCGTATCCCACGGAAGCGATTGGCCGCCATACACATGCCTTGACCACCACCACAACTCAAGATTGCACGCGAATGGTGCGTCGGATCACCGAGTATTTTATGAGCTGCTGCATGTGCAAATTCAGGGAAATCATCGTCCGGATTTAATTCATGCCCACTAACATCTTCGACGTCGTAGCCGCGTTTGATCAAATACGCGAGCACTGCTTCTTTCATTGCAAATCCTTGATGATCCGCACCCAGATATATCTTCATGTCATTAGTATAAGCGGTATACGACCTAAATTCAACGAACTATAGATGAATTAATATGCCTTCATTGACTTATATGATATATATGATATTATTAC
>CBIHME010000004.1:0-13110 GCA_966210965.1 uncultured bacterium | reverse complement strand
TCTCGGCGGTCGTTGGTGTTGCAATTGTTAGTTCAATCTTCTTGTTTCAAAAGGCGAGTTTCAACGAGAAGGTACTGGGTATTAAAGCTCAAACCGCTTCGACACTTCGTGCGAATAATAGTGCCGTTGAGTCATTGGAAAAGGAAATTCGAGTACTTAATACTAATCAGGCACTAAAGGATTCGATGGCACCCAATCAGACCCAACCGATACGTGTTGTGCTAGACGCATTGCCGTCAGATGCAAACTCTTCAGCTTTTGGCGCCTCACTGCAGGAAAAGTTTCTCAATGATCCAGCCATAAAGATCGAGTCCTTGACGGTAGATCCCGTTGCTGGTGTTGAATCTCAGTCTGCCGCTAATGTCGAGAACGCCGCAAGCGTAGCTAGTAGTGCGGATTCGGTGAATGAAATTACCTTTAGGTTTTCGGTCAGTACAGATAGCAATAACGCCAGTGCGCTTAAAGATTTGCTGCAACGACTCGAACGATCAATCCGTGCTATCGATATCTTGACGCTAAAAATTGAAACACAAGGCAACAGGCTGTTATTGGCAGTTGAGGGGCGTGCGTTTTACGAACCAGCAAAGACAGTAGAACTAAAGGAAAAGACGGTAAAGCCATGAAGAAATCAGATATCGCAATGATTATTCTAATCGCCTCTGTCAGTATCTTGGTTGCGTATTTCGTCGCAAAAGGTCTTGTTGGTGATGTGCAAAATCAATCAGCCAAGGTTAAAGTCGCCGAGCCGATTAGTGCGACGGTTGATCAGCCGGACGCAAGGATCTTTAATACCAATGCAATTAATCCGACAGTCGAAGTTATTATTGGTGACACTGCCGCACCGCAAACCCAGTAGTAGGAGAGATACGACGTGGCGCTTTTAACCGATGACATACAAGAAAAGCTAACCACCCTTCTGATCGATGAGGGGTTGGTTGCTGAGGTTGTACTTCGAGCCGCCGAGGAAGAGGCGAAAAAATTATCAAAACCTCTCCTTGTCGTGCTGAACGAGCAGGGGGTTGTTGACGATGAATTGCTGACGCACGCTATCGCGCAGGTGTCGGGTGTGCCATATGTCAATCTCAGTAACAGTCTTATTGATCAAGAGGTTTTGTCACTTCTGCCGGAAGATATTGCTGAACGCTTTATGGCTGTACCGCTAGCCGAGGTGCAGAACCGTCTGGCTGTCGCGATGATCGACGCAAATAACGTACAGGCGGTTGATTATTTGGCAAATCGTATCCAGCGCCCGATTAAAGTATTTATGGCATCTGAAACTGGCGTTCGTCATGTGCTTGATCAGTATCGTACCGACCTTTCTAGTGTTGACGAAGCTGCTGAAGTGTCTCAGGAAGAAGCGTCACAGGCTGGCGGGGATATCAAAACAATCGTTCAAGATTCGCCAATCAGCCGAGCTTTAAGTACGATCCTTGAATACGCTGTCAAATCTCGTGCCAGCGACGTTCATATCGAGCCCCTCGAGAAAGCTTTAAAGATTCGCTGCCGCGTTGACGGTGTTTTGCGTGAAGTCATGCAGCTGCCAAAGTCTATCGAGCCTGCACTCGTGAGCCGCATTAAAATTTTATCTAATCTAAAAATTGACGAACATCGCATCCCGCAAGACGGCCAGTTTGCCGTCAAGGTCGCTGCCAAGGAAGTGGATCTTCGTATTGCGGTCAGTCCGGTTGTTTGGGGTGAGCAAGTCGTTATCCGTCTACTGGATAAATCGGGTAACAGCTTCGACCTAGAAGAGATGGGATATGCTGGTCGAGCCCTCCGTGCAATTCGCAAAGGTGTGCGCAAGCCAAACGGCATGGTCCTGACGTCTGGCCCTACGGGTTCGGGCAAATCGACAAGCTTGTATGCACTGATCAAAGAAATCAAGGACGAAACAGTCAATATTGTTACGCTTGAGGACCCGGTCGAGTATAAGATGGACGGTGTGAATCAAATTCAGGTAAATGCCGAAGTGGGCTTGACGTTCGCAAGCGGTCTTCGTTCGATTCTTCGTCAAGACCCAGATGTCGTGATGGTAGGAGAGATTCGTGATCCCGAAACCGCCAGCCTCGGCGTGCAAGCGGCATTGACCGGACACTTAGTGTTTAGCACTTTGCACACCAACTCAGCAGCGGGCGTGTTGCCGCGTCTGTTGGATATGGGTGTTGAACCATTTTTGATCGCTAGTACAGTGAATACAATTATTGGCCAGCGGCTCGTACGTCGTGTTGCAGCAAAGCGCGACACATATCAGTCGACTCCAATCGAAACGCAGAATATTATGGCAACAGTCGGCCATCTACTTCCCAAAACCCAAGCGGATGTCGCCAGGGTGTCGGAAGATTTGGGCTACAAAGACTTGCCACTGGCGGGCCAAAGCGCTTATACTTTAGTCAAGGGAAAAGACACCTTACAAACACCGCGGGGCTATTCGGGTCGCGCCGGCTTGTATGAGGTCATGGATGTCACCACCGAGATTCAGAACTTGATCGTCGCACATGCTACAAGTGCTGAAATTCAGCGCAAGGCAGTAGAACAAGGAATGATTACGATGCGGCAGGATGGATACCTTAAGGCATTGCAGGGCATTACAACAATTGAAGAAGTCAACCGCGTGGCTGCGGATACAGCATAAGAAGGGTGGAACCAACATGAACAATCAAGAACTGAGAATCGAAGTACTACTGGAAGAGGTAGTCAAAAAACGCGCCTCGGACCTTCACTTGCAGGTTGGACTTCCGCCGATGCTTCGCGTCGATGGTAGTTTGCAGCCAATCGCTGGCTACAATGCGCTCGATGAGCCGGCTATTGAATCTCTAGTCTTTGCAATTCTCGACCAAGATCAACAGCAAATCTTAATGAAAGATAAAGAGTTTGATTTTAGCTTTGCTTTCGGGACGCTGGGCCGCTTCCGTGTTAATGCCTTTCATGAGCGCGGTAACTTAGCTGCGGCACTTCGTTTGATCCCGAATGAAATCAAATCTGTCACCGAGCTGGGAATGCCGCCAGTCGTAATGGGCTTTGCAGATTATCCGCGCGGGCTCGTTCTTGTGACCGGGCCGACAGGATCAGGTAAATCTACGACTCTCGCGGCGCTTGTCGACAAGATTAATACCGAGCGTGCCGACCATATTATTACCATCGAGGATCCGATTGAGTTTACGCACAAGTCAAAGAAATCGGTTATCGTCCAGCGCGAAGTTCACTATGATACCTATTCGTTCTCCGCAGCGCTTCGATCGAGCCTTCGCCAGGACCCTGACGTTGTACTGATCGGCGAGATGCGTGATCTCGAGACAATTTCCGCGGCGATTACGATTGCGGAAACAGGGCACTTGGTCTTTGCGACGCTACACACTAACAGCGCCGCTCAGTCGATCGATCGCATGATCGACGTATTTCCACCGCATCAGCAGCCGCAGATTCGTGCCCAGCTTTCTAATATATTGATGGCTATTTGCTCACAACGTCTAGTACCCGCTATTGGGGGTGGTCGTGTTGTGGCCGCCGAAGTGCTTATTGCCAATCCAGCAGTACGTAACATTATCCGTGAAGGTAAGTCGCATCAACTTGACGCAGTCATCCAAACTGGGGCAGACCAAGGTATGCAGACAATGGACCGTACGTTGGTGAATCTTATTCAAAGTGGCACAGTGACGTATGATGAAGCGCGTAATTTCGCAGTAGACATGACTGAATTTGACCGTCTGATGAGAGGCTAGTGTAATGCGAAAGTTTGATTACCAGGCTAAAGATAATTCGACAAATAAAATCGTCAAGGCGACAGTTCAGGCTGATTCTGAAAATGCTGCCGCCAAGTTATTGATTGCTCAAGGGTTTACGCCACTTGACATCAAGGAAGTTAATGAAGATGGCAGCTTCTTGGGTCGCTTGTCAGGCCGCATTACGACAAAGGACAAGATTGTTTTTACACGCCAACTAGCCACTTTGATTGGTGCGGGGCTTCCGCTGTCGCAAAGTATGCATACTGTGCTTGAGCAGACGACGAATAAGCGGTTACAAAGTGTGATCGAGGATATTGTGACATCGATCGAGGGTGGAAAGACGCTTACGGACTCTTTTGCTAAACATCCAGAGGTGTTCGATAAGGTCTTCTTGGCGCTTATTTCTGCTGGTGAAGCATCGGGAACACTCGATGACTCACTGCGTCGTGTTGCGGCACAGCAAGAAAAAGACGCGGCAACGATGAGTAAGATTAAGGGTGCGTTAACATATCCGGTGATTGTGCTCGTTGTCATATTTGGTGTGATGGGTTTTATGTTCTTTACCGTAGTACCTCAGGTAGAAAAGCTATATATCGATCTAAAAAAATCATTGCCGTTTTTGACACAGGCAATGGTTTCGACAGCAGACTTTATTATTAGCTTCTGGTGGCTGGTGATTATCATTCTTGGTGCGGCAATTTACTTCTTATTGCAGTACTTTAAAACAGAAAGTGGCATCAAGTTTGTGGACACCTTTAAGTTGAATGTTCCGTTGTTTGGACGCATGTTCCGTAAGCTGTACATGGCACGGTTTGCTCGAACGGGACAGACGCTACTTTCGACTGGTGTTGCGATGCTGGACATGCTGCGTATTACTAGCGAGGCGGTGAATAACAGTGTGATTAGTGCGAGCGTCGACCGTGCGGCTGAAAAAGTAAAAGGTGGCAAGGCGCTATCCGCATCTTTACAGTCGGAAGAGTATATTCTGCCACTTGTGCCGCAGATGATCAAAATCGGTGAGCAATCGGGGAAGATTGACGAGATGATGGGTAAAACCGCTCAGGTTTACGAGGATGAATTGGACGAAGAAATTAAGACGATCTCTACTGCAATTGAGCCGATATTAATGGTTGTATTGGCGATTGTTGCCGGGGGTATGGTGGGGGCGATTCTGCTGCCAATCTATAGCCTTGTAAATAGTATTAATGTATAGACAAACAATAGAGGGATAGAGTACTATAAGCGTAAGCGTTTTAGGCGCATCTAAAAATATTGTTCATAGAAAGGTGGAAAAGATTCCATGAACGTCACTCAAAAAAGTAAACAAAATGGTTTTACGATCATCGAAGTTGTGTTGGTGCTTGCGATTGCAGCGCTGATCTTCTTGATGGTATTTATTGCACTACCTGCGTTGCAGCGTAGCCAGCGTGATACGCAGCGTAAAAACGATGTTGCACGCGTACAGACAGCGATTCAGAACTATCAATCGAATAACCGCAATGCATTGCCTGCAGACGCAGAGTTTAACACGGTTCTTATTCCAAAATACCTAACCGTTGATGGTGCTGACACATTTAGTGATCCGAACGGTAACCCGTATCAGTTTAGGGTGGGTACAGCCCCTAACGCCTTTGATACAGCTAACTCTTATATGTATTTCACGCGCGGTGCAGTATGTAACGGTGATAGCGCACCTACGACAGGTCAGGGTGCAACGAAGGTTGCTGTACAGTACAAGCTTGAAGGCGGTGGTACCGCATGTATTAACAACTAGTCAGGCTGTCTATAGTAATGAAGATCCTAGCAGAGATGCTGGGATTTTTCATTTAGCCCTCTTTTAAGGTATGATAGTGCTTATGGAAGAAATTTATGTATACATTGTATTAATTGTGCTCGGAGTGATGTTTGGGAGCTTTGCGGGTGCGTCCGTCTGGCGTTTGCGCGCTCGGCAGCTCGTTCAAGACAAGGCTGAAGGGGAAGCGGTGGACAAGGCGGAGTATAAAAAACTCTTGCCGTTAACCAAGGTAGGCGTGAAAACAGACCGCTCGCGGTGCCTGCACTGCGGACATACGCTAGCGTGGTATGATCTTTTGCCAATTGTCAGTTGGATAGGGCTTCGGGGTAAATGTCGCTATTGTCATACAAAAATAGGTTGGTACGAACCACTTATGGAAGTCGGCGTAGCAGCATTTTTTGTTCTTTCGTATATGCTTTGGCCTACGCAATTTGACACAAGCATTGCAGTACTGCAGTTTGTATTGTGGCTTGTTGCCGGTGTGTTGTTCGCGATTTTATTTGCCTATGACTTTAAATGGTTCCTACTGCCTGACGTGATTACGTTTCCGTTGATCGCTGTCGGCGCTCTTGTCGCAGGATTACAACTGTTTGGCGCTTCAGATCTGATTGGCGCAGCAATTAATATCGCAGGCTCAGTTACTATTTTGTGCGGTTTGTATTACGTTTTACATAAGATATCCAACGGGCAATGGATAGGCTTTGGGGATGTAAAGTTAGGGTTGGCACTAGGGCTGTTGCTGAGTGATTGGCAGCTGGCATTTATTGCATTATTCATGGCGAACCTTATTGGGTGCATTATCGTGATTCCAGGCATGTTGCTTGGCAAGCTGACGCGTACGACTCGTGTGCCTTTTGGTCCACTTCTAATCATCGGAGCGGTGATTGCGATGCTTTGGGGGCCTTCGGTGATCGATATGTATTTTACGTTTTCAGTCTAGCGCGCTAAAGCCTTATCGCGTGATTGCACTTATGCTATAATGAGCGCACATGGGCACCACGGTTAACAACGGCTTTACGATTATCGAGACGATGCTTTTTTTGGGAGTCGCCGGCGCATTGACGGTGGGTATCCTAGCAGGATCGGGCGCTGCGATTAATCAGCAGCGATATCGTGACAGTGTCAATACTCTCAAGTCGTTTATCCAGCAGCAGTATAGTGAAACCGCGAATGTTGTTAACGGACGCAGTGGTAGTGAAGCGTGTGCGAATGCAGTTGTTGCTCAGCCGCCTGCGATTGTTACGCCAGAGGCGAGAGGGACGAGTGAGTGTATCCTGCTGGGACGATACGTAGTGATCGACACTACTGGAACGGAGATTACTGCATCAAATGTCGTCGGCTATCGTGCACCCGGAGCGCCAGAGGCGGCGAGCGATATATTAGAAATAACTACAAATTACCAATTAGGTACCTCGACAATAGGCCAAGATATGGCAGATATTGCGTGGGGTGCAGTTGTAGTCAGGCCACAGACGACACAGCCAATGCCGCTAACGATGCTTATACTTCGATCTCCTCTTAGCGGCTCAATCATGACGTATACGCAAGAGGGAGTGGTGACAAACCTTGCGAGTATGATTACCGCACAAAATAGTAGTGCGACCCGTAACCTGTGTGTTAATAAGTCCGATAACTTGCTTGGCGGTAATCGAATGTCGGTCCAGATCAGTTCTTTTGCTACTAGCCAGGGATCGATACAGATACCGCCAGAAAGCACGAGTGTATGCGATTAATAGCGAAACGCAATCAAGACGGCGATACTTTAATAGAAGTTATGTTTGCCTTTGCTATATTTGCGCTTGTCGCCATCGGTAGTCTCACAATTATGAATCAGGGGATTTCGGCAGCACAACGATCCCTGGAGATTACGCTTGTACGTGCTCAGATGGATGCGCAGGCTGAAGCGATTCGATATATTCATCAGGCATATGTTGCCGCATATCAAAAGGGTGGACCTGCCCCGACGGGTATTGCGTCCGAATGGGTAACGATGACTAACAAAACAACCGGACGAGGGGCTGATGCTGCGTCGCCGTTCGGAGTAACAGATGGTCCCATCTGTCCAGCGACGACACCGGGTCAGCGGCCGTTCATTCTTAATGCTCGTACGGCGAGAGTCGCGACTGCGGTTCCATTATCTTCGGCGGTAGCGGGTTCAACATTGCCGCCATTTTCGCAGGTTGTTTACAATCCCGATTCAAGTATCAACCAGGTGTATGGCATTTGGGTTGAAGCTGTGCCATCATCCGTCAACTCTAACGGAACCGGTTTTGTTGATTTTCATATCAGAGCATGTTGGAGTGGCGCCGGCAGTGCTGCGCCAGTAACATTAGGTACGATTGTGAGGTTGTATGAACCAAGATAATAAAAGCGGATTTACACTGATCGAGTTGATGCTCGCCATGACTTTCATTGCGGTCTTGCTCGTTGCGATTGCCATAACAACAATTCAAATTAGCGCTATCTATAACAAGGGTATTACGCTGCGCGAAGTCAACCAAGCCGGACGATCAGTCTCAGATGAGTTGCAGCGCAGTATCGCCTCGGCGGTACCATTTGATGTGACACCACGGATTGATGCATCACCTGCGACTGAGACATCAAAATACGTTGTCCGAGACGGTGGTGGACGCTTGTGCTTGGGGCGATATACGTACGCCTGGAATTACGGTCGGGCGATAACGGCTGGGTCAGACTATAACAAGTACAACAACGGCCAAGCTGTCCGTTTTGCAAAAGTAACCGATCCAAGCGGGACACTGTGCGCAGACCCAACTCTCGTCATCAACCGATCGGATGCATCTGAGATGCTAACGAGCGGCGATCGCGATCTTGTAGTGCACTCTATGACAGTGTCGCCAGGCGCAACCGACACAACAACGGGCCAGGCCATTTACGCAATTTCGATCGTCATTGGTACTAATGACGAGGAGCAGTTGGCCACTAATGATCAGTCTTGTCTGCCACCTGCGGACGGGATGGGGAAAGAAAATTATTGTTCAGTAAATCAATTTGATATTATTGCGAGAGCAGGGAACAAGTCAGGGAGTGATAAATAATGAGTACATTGAATCGACAACAAAATCAAAAGGGAGCAGTGTCGTTATTTATCGTTGTTTTTGCGACATTGCTGATGATCGTGATTACAATCAGTTTTATCCAGCTGATGCTGAAAGATCAACGCCAGGCGACGGCTAGTGATTTGTCCCAAAGTGCCTACGATTCTGCAAAATCAGGCGTCGAGGATGCTAAGCGCCTATTGCTACTGGACCAGGCCTGTCGCGGCAATACCGCTCCAGCAACGGTCAATTGTGCTGCAGTGACTACGGCGGTGGATTCAAACGAGTGTAATACGGTTGCTGCTGTTTTTGGGCAGCCTTCTGATACGGAAACGCTAGTTCAGCAAGATGAGGCGGATAAGTCGCTTCAGCAAGCGTATACGTGCGTTAAAATCGATGCGATCACGTCGGACTACAAGGGTATCATTGGTTTGAATCAATCGAATATCGTTCCGTTACGGGGCGTCGGTGATTTTGATAGCATAACTATAAGTTGGTTCACGAGAGATGACGTTGCTGCGGCTACAAATAGTCTTGTTGTTGGGTTTCCCTCTGGCGGCGGGCAGGTAGATTTACCACGCATGGGAAGTCGATGGGCGGTGAACTATCCGTCACTGCTCCGTACGCAGCTCATGCAGACAGGTCCTAACTTTACGCTTGCAGATGCGGACTCGGCTAATGGCGGTAAGAGCAATGCGAATACGTTATTTCTATATCCTTCATCGCCTGGTGATGCAAGCATGAATTTTAATCTCGATATCCGACGAGACCAATCAAATGCTCCTCAGACCGCCGATTGCGTCAACAACTTTAGTCTGCGAGAATACGCCTGTTCTGTAACGATTGGCTTACCTGAACCCATTAACGGCAGTATGGTGGATCGAGCTGCGTTTTTGCGTCTAAGTGCTCTTTATAATGGAGCACACTATAAGGTGCAGCTTTCGCGAGCCGGGGCTCCGGTTGAGTTCGATCGAGTTCAGCCAGAGGTTGATTCGACTGGCCGTGCAAATGATATGTTCCGCCGCGTAAAGAGCCGTATTGAGTTCAAGAGTGACTTTATCTATCCGGAAGCCGCAGTAGATATCGAAGGCGACTTGTGTAAGAGCTTTATTATTACTAGCCAGAACTCTGACTATGTGAATAGTCCAACGTGTACACCCTGAATAAAATATTTATTCAGTATCGCTGTGGAACTTTTCGTACACCTCTCTAAGGTGCTCGTCGGTAACGTGCGTATAGACCTGGGTCGTGCTGATGTTGCTGTGTCCCAGCATTACTTGGACGCTGCGCAAGTCAGCGCCATTCATGAGCAGATCTGTGGCAAAACTATGCCTCATTGTATGAGGACTGACGTGTTTCGTTATGCCTGCAAGTTTAGCGTACTTGTTGATAATTCGTTGGATACTCCGCGCACTTAAGCGTCGGTAATCGCCGCTGGTGGTGGTGGTATTATTGCGACTGTAGCTTAAAAATAGTGGCGGTAGGTTATCGAGACGTGCCGACAAATAATCCTCAACACGAGCGGCCGTCGCCTCGCCAATAAAGACCGGGCGATCCTTTTGTCCTTTCCCTCGAACCATGAACTCACGTCGCTTGGTATTTACGTGGTCGCGGTTAAGGTTTACTAATTCAGAGACGCGGAGGCCACTCGAGAAAAGCAGTTCGATTATTGCTCGGTCGCGGAGTCCGTCTTCGCTGTCAGTCGGTATTGTTTCAAGTAGCCTCGCGACTTCATCGTAATGCAGAAACGTCACTTGCTTACGTGCGATTTTTGGGAGTTCAATTTTTTCCGGACTGAGACTAGTAATGTCTCGCTTTGAGAGGTATGTTAAGAAGCCGCGAAGGGCAATTAGGTGGTAGCCCTGCGTAATCGTTGCTAATTCATCCTCGTTGTAATTTTTGTATCGGTTGAGCCATAGCCTGTACTTTCGAATCATTTCCGAGGTAATTTTATCAACGGTCGTGTCGTTAGTAAATTCAACAAAGCGCTCAAGATAAAGCTTATAATTTTCAGCAGTCTTTGCGGAGCGACCTCCCTCTACCTCGAGATGTTCGATGTAGTCCAAAAGTAGCTCAGATGTATACATAGTCCTAGCATAGCGCAGATTAGAGACGATGGGTATAATATAGTACAAAGAAGTAAATGATTGGAGTGATATGGATTCAAAAGTTCAACAAACGTTAATTGTCTTTAAGCCAGATGCGGTGCAGCGTGGAATTGTCGGTGAAATACTTACTCGCTTTGAACGTGTGGGCTTAAAAATTGTTGCGACAAAGATGCTTGCCCCTGATCGTGAGCATTATCACAAGCATTACGAAGAAATCGGCAAGGTGATTACCAGGCGGGGCGAGGAGACTTTTAACGCCGTTTTGACTATGATGAACGAGGGTCCGGTTATCGCGATGGTGCTTGAAGGTGTAGAGGCGGTGGAGCTTGTTCGAAAGCTTGTCGGTACCACAGAGCCGAAGTCATCAGCTCCAGGAACGATTCGTGGTGATTACTCGCATATGAGCTATGGCTACGGTGATGAGCACAAGAAAGGTATTCCTAATCTCATTCATGCATCGGGTGATCTTGCTGATGCACAACAGGAAATACCACATTGGTTCACTGAGGATGAGCTATACGACTACTCGGCGCTGAACGAAAAATTTACTCGTTAGCAGGCGCTGTTATTCACGGAACCAGCAGTGTTACGGCGCTGTTGGTTCCGTGATACAATAATTTCGTATGCCTCGGTAGCTCAACTGGATAGAGTAGATCCGTCCTAAGGATATGGTTGCAGGTTCGACTCCTGCCCGGGGCACCAAGAAAATAGTCCAGAATGCGTAGGCATCGGAGTCTTTTCTTGGTATTCACATGATACTTTTTAAAACGTTAGCACTACTGGTGAGCTATCGTAGTATAATAAACGTATGTCGAAAGATGAAACGAAACATCAGTCAGAGCAGCTCGACTTTGACGGTCAGCGCGACGGCGAAGCCTTGCTCTTTGTATTTAGGCGCCATATCATCGCCATGCGTAAAGGGTTTTATTTGTTGCTTGTACCGTTCGCGATTTCAGCGATTCCTCCACTTATTTGGCAGGCGAATCTCGAATTATTTTTACTTCCAATTGCAGGGTTGGTAGTGGGACTCGTCTTGTTTTCGTACCACTATTTAATGTGGTATTTTACCGTTTATATCGTGACTGATCAGCGCATACGACAGATTACGCAGCGTGGATTTTTCGGTAAGGACGTAGTCGAGTTGCGACTATCAAAGATCCAGAACATAAGCTATAATGTACCTGGGTTCAGCGGTGAAATTTTTGACTTTGGTACGATTGTCATTCAGACGTTTGTTGGCGATCTTGTGATTCATAACGTCGCTCATCCAGATGATATCTATAACAAGTTGCAAGATGCCGTATCAGCCACATTAGCTGATCACAAGCAAGGAGATTATGAAGAAATTACAACTTAGAAGGCGTACGGCAAAAAAAGAGATACCAACCCGTATCACTAACGAAACCGTCGCCGAGCATCGCGAGCGAATTTTAGCAGGTGGCCGCCGATTTAAGTATCCAATGCAGTATGCGCGTCACCGCTTAGTGGTAACGACAATCGTTATCACGTTAGTCGCATTTTTGTTCATACTGCTTATTGGCTGGTGGCAACTGTACTCAGTCCAGAACACCGGCACGTTTTTTTACCGAGTTACACGCGTTGTTCCATTGCCTGTAGCGTCCGTTGATGGGGAAACCGTAAAATATGGCGATTATTTAATGTATTACAATAGCTCGGCGCATTATCTCAAGCAGAGCGAACAACTTAATCTCAATAGTAAAGATGGTCAGCGACAGAACGCACACATTAAGCGCAAATCGCTAGACATTGCGATTGCAAACGCATATGCACAAAAGCTTGCTCGAGATTTAGGTATTAAAGTATCTCAGGCGAGAATCGATCAAGTTACTGACGACGATCGTAATACGTCAACTGGTCGAATCTCGCAGGAGACGTATGACGCCTCGGCACTGAATATTTTAGGGTGGACACCAAGTGAATATCGACATGATACGAAGAATCGTTTAATCCGCCAAGATGTTGCATATGCGGTCGACGCAGATGCTAAGAAGCAGCAAGAAAAAGTATCTCAATTGATTCAGCAGGATAAAGCGATCGATTTTGACGCACTCGCCAAAACGCTTAGTGGTGACGATGGGGCGAAAGTGACGGCAGGTATATCTGGCCTGGTGCCGCATACAAATCAAGATGGTGGTCTGACGAAAGCTGCGTTAACCTTACAGCCAGGCGGTATCTCTTCGCCAATACGCACTTCTGCGGGTGATGGGTATTATTTTGTGAAGTTAATTGAAAAAACTCCAACGCAGGTCAGTTATTCCTACTTGCGTGTTCCGCTAACAGAGTTTAATAAGCGAATCACAACGCTTCAAAAGGAAAATAAGATTAAAGAATTTATCGCTATTCCAAAAGAAGACGTTGAAAATAAGAAGTAATCATTAATTAAGGAGAATGCGAATGTATACAGT
>CBIHME010000003.1:0-16013 GCA_966210965.1 uncultured bacterium | reverse complement strand
GGGCTTCTCCTCCACCCATCATAGCAGCTACAGCCGCGGCTGTCTCGTCGTTTGGTGGTGGTGGCGTACCGTTAGTTTCGATGAGTACATCACCTGCGCCGATCTTTATTAATGCGTCAACCAAGTTAACCCGGTGTTTTGTGTCGTCCAGCTTTCGCTTCCAAAAGTTTGTGCCGGTATATAGCCTTAACTGGTCGCCCGAGTGTTCGTATCCGCATTTAACAAGAACGCTATAGATTGCAACATAATTCGTGCGGGTATATTCGATGAGTTTATCCCAATCGAAATCAAAATCACTGCCGGATGTCGATTGTGCTGGCGCAGCTGGCGTCGGATTAGTGGCCTGCGTTACCGTTGCCGTAGGAGCTGTCGGCGCTGGCGTCGGCTGAGGGGCGGGTTTGGTGATTTGCTTGACGATCTGTGTTTGTGAAGGGTGTGTCTTTGTGGCTTGCTTTTCAAGCTCGACCAAATGTGCGCTCACTTCCGGCATCGGAACGGTTAGTGCGGCCGATTTTGGCTTTGGCGCGGCATGTGCCGCAAGTACGGTCAGTAGTTTAATTCCGGGTTGGGATGATTTTGGTACATCAAGCAGTTGGTCGAGTAGCTGAATGAATTGAGGTTTTTCGGCGATGAGTAGTCGTATTTCGGAAATTAGCTGGCTGGCAACAACAGTAGATTGTATGCCATTTTGTTCGCTACCATCTAACAGCGACACAATAGTCTTTAGGTCCTTTGCATCATACGCGTCGAGCAGTTGATTGATGAGTGTCGCCGGCGCTAGGCCGAGTGATTGCTCGATCAGATCGCGAGTGATCATGGTCTTTTCGTCAGCAAGGCCTCGTAACTGATCTAACAGGCTGATGCTATCGCGAAAGCTGCCGTCGCCGCGTGTCGCAACGAGTGCCAGCGCCTCATCATCAATGCTAATCTTTTCTTTGTCGGCGATTGTCCGTAGGTGTGCAACGATTTGATCTTTGCCAATAGATCTGAAATTAAACTGCTGCGTACGGCTAATGATTGTCGCAGGGAGTTTATCGACATCGGTAGTCGCTAAGATAAATACAGCGTGCGCTGGCGGCTCTTCGAGTGTCTTTAGGAGTGCATTGAACGCCTGCTTGGAAAGCATGTGTACCTCGTCGATGATGTATATTTTTTTTGTCGCGGCAACTGGCGCGATTTGCACTTTTTCGCGCAAATCCCGTACATCCTCGACGCCATTATTACTTGCAGCATCGATCTCGATGATGTCGAGATTTGTCGCGTCTTCATCGTAGGGAATTTTATTAATCTCGTAGGCTAGAATGCGTGCGATTGATGTTTTGCCGACGCCGCGGGGGCCTGTTAGTAGATATGCGTGCGTCACGCGGTCTTGGGCGAGTGACCTCCTGAGGATGTCGGTAACGTGCGACTGCCCGATGACCTCATCGAGCGATTTACTTCGGTATTTTCGGTACAATGCTTTTGACACTATTTGTTTCCCTATTCTTTGCTGTCTCTATTGTACGCTTTTTTGTTCATGCGGCGTGTTGTTGTTTTTGTGAAATTAAAATAGTGAGATTTGTCGTGCTGGTGTCTCGATCGGCGTGTCGTTATGGGTCACTGTAACTGTATAGCCTACGTGTTTTTTTAGTGGCAGGTGTAATATCGTGTCATTCTGTTGGCAGAACAGTACCGATCCTAGCATGCCGATCGCCGTACCCGATAATATATGTTGATTGGATACATCATGGCTTTGACTGAGTGCTGGCATATGATCTGGAAAATAGACGGAGTCCAGATATTTAGAACTGACGTCATCAAACTTTGTGTCAATGGCTTGTTCTATTGATTGTTTCACTGTCAGTAATTCACTGCTTGCTGCGTTTGAGTCATATGAACTGCTCAACAAGTCTGATTTTTTACGTTGCTGTAACGTTTCGACGATGCCAGGAATCTTTGCGATCTTTGCCTCGTATTGTCGTGCGGTATGCGCGGTAGAAAACGTCTCGAGTATTAGTGCTGTGCGGGCACCCTGCTCGAGTAGTCGACTATTGCCGCGTCCGGCATGTGATATACCGACTTTTATAACACCAGGTCCGAAATGAGCCAAATACAGAATGTGCGGCTGCAGATTACGCGCTTCTTGCTGTTCGCTGACGCTCGAGGCGTGGTAGAATGCCGGATTAAACCCTGTGCGTTTCTGACACGCGGCGCACTGTTCGTATTTAGAGTCAACGACATTATTTGTAGGGCAGATATGTCGATCGCCAGACGTAATGTCTCGCCAGCCGTTACAGTAACGTGTTGTCATATCGAATGATAGCGTAAACACATTCCCAAGCGGATGCATGTCAATAAATTTGTCATTGTCTTGCAATAGCAAAAGCGGCTCTTCATTACTAGAAAAGCCGACATTTGTTAAAAGATATGTGCCCTCACCTGGCATCGGGACTTTAGAGGGCTGCTTCTACTGCTGCCCAAGTAGCATCTGGGTTGTCTTCTGGGATGACGATGGTTACTTGGTCGCCGATGTTGATACGGAAGTACGTAACACTCGCCAAGAGTATGCGGTATTCGCGGCCATTCGCTTCAACGTAGTACGCGCCGTCGTGCTGGACGAGTGTCCCGATAATTTGGCGGCGTTCGATTGGACCGATTTGCTTGTAGATGAATCCGCCATCGTCGGCAATTGTCAACTTTAAGATGTCGCCTTCAACGAGCTTTGATTTACTGGCATAGTTAGCAGGTACCGGGTAGCTTTTGCCATCAGGGCCAATCATGATTTGACCGTCAAAGACGCCTTCGACGATTTTGCCGCTGACATCTTCCTGGCTACTGCGTGGCGTAACGATCTGATCATCGTCGCCGATGATGCTAATTAATAATTCTTTTGCGGCAGCGAGATTAGTCTCGGCCTCTTGGATCAACGAACGTAATCGTTTAACCTGTTTTTCTGGTAATTCAGACATGGTAACTCGCAATTTCCTTTTTGTCTTTTTTGTAGTGGTATTACCCCTATATATAACAGTCTGCTGTCATATTGTCAATATTAGTTGCCGCCCGCCCAAGACCGCCAGGGGCCGGATGTAGTATCGCTAGAGGCATACCCTGCTCCACTCGCCGTCCATCCCGTTGCAACGCTATCGCAGAGGGTCGAGGCTACACCGCCGCTCCAGCTAACAGCACCTGTGTATTCTGTGATCTCTCCGCTGCTCTGAATGTAATATTTTTTACCAGATTTACTAAGCGCGAGGAGCATATAGTCCGTTGGATTTGCAGTTGTCGGAAAACACATTAACAGGTTATATCCAGCATTCGGTGAAGTCGCATAGCTGTTCTTATTCACCTTGATATTTACCACTGTGGCGATCGTGGTATTGTTTGTCGGATATGAATTAGTTGGGCTATCCACCCTACCTACTTCAAGTTGCTTTGCGATATTTCGCAGGTCGGACTGTACTGACGTATCGGCTGCGCGATTTTGGACGCCGTTATACGCGACGATGCTGATTGCGGCAAGAATGCCAATGACAACGATAACAATCAAAAGTTCAACAATAGTAAAGCCAATCTGTCGATTATTCACTGTAGTATTGTGTATGTATCTTGCTGTCATAGTCCGTTTTCTTTTCTTGTATTAGCGTGTTATTTTAGGGTAACTGAATCTCGCATTGGGTTGCTCCAATGAGTGCGACGGTCGTTCCGGCTTTGCATGTGCTGCCAGCTGGAAGATAATAATAAAGAGTATTCGAGTCGTCGAAGAACTCAATACCCCTGCTTGTACGCATGACATCACCAGCAAAAAACTGATATGACAATGGCTTGTAGGTAGGGTCTGGCAGTGTCGGACTGATGGTCTTCAATGCGTTATCCAGTGCCGGTATGACATATGCGGTTGATATCGCGTTAGCAGTGCCACATGTTCCGGCTGTAAATCCTGTTGCTGCAGGATAAGTCGAGCCAGGGCATCCCGTTTCAGCAGAGATGTCAGGATAATCTCCATTCACCGCCTTGTACTGTTTTAGTATACCTTCGTATGTTTTTGCGGAGGTAGTGAGCTTAGTGGCCGTTGCTCTGGCCTGTACGCCGTTATAGGTAACGATGACGATAGCCGCTAATATTCCGATAACTACTATAACGATCAATAACTCAACAATTGTGAACCCGCTTGTGGCTTTTTTCATATTCTGATTGTACATACATTCCTGCCTGATAGGAAGTGTGATGTGCGACATTGAGTGCCGCTATCTACTATTGCGGCAAGGCAATCATACATTCGTTGATGCCAATTAGGTTTGACTGGACGCCTTTAGGGCATGTCTGGCCGCTATGGAGATAGTAGGTTAATGTATCAACGTCATCTTGAAACATAATTCCTCGTGAATCAATTGACGGTCCACTGATATAGGCACCCGAAACGGTTTGATATGTCCTGTTGGGAAGTTTTGGCGACACCTTCTTCAATTCGTTCGTAAAGTAATCGTTGATACTTGCCGAATACCCATAGCCATTTTTGAAGCAGACGCCTGACGTAAAGACCGTAGTCGCAGCATAGGAGCTTCCGAGGCATGCTGCCTCACCTTCGATTTGCGGGTAATCGCCAAACGTCTGTTTATATTTAAGAAGTGCGTTTTCGTATGCGGTAACATCGCTGACCAGCGTTGACGTCTGACTGCGAGAGAGTGCGCCTGCATCTGCTAACATGAGATACGATCCTAGTAGTAAGGAAACGATGAATAGTAATACGACTGATATGTAGGGCAGATGTTTGGAGTTGGTAAGTATATTGTTCATGCTTATAATAATATCACTACATTTTGAACAGAACTAAAGATTATCTTTATCCACATGTATATTAGGGGTCGCTGGAGAAACGTTGTTAATTTTGTTCTTGCAATCAAAAACCGCTCTGGTATAGAGCGGCAGTTGATTGATAGGTTAACAATTGGTCGAATAATTGAAATTAGCTAAGTTCGACTGATGCGCCAGCTTCTTCAAGCTGCTTTTTAGCAGCTTCAGCGTCATCTTTTGAAACTTTTTCTTTGATAGCTGATGGAGCGTTGTCAACAAGAGCTTTTGCTTCACCAAGACCAAGGCCAGTGATTTCTTTAACAGCTTTGATAACAGCAACTTTAGATGCACCAGCATCGTTCAAAGTAACAGTGAATTCAGACTTTTCGTCTTCAGCAGGACCAGCTTCAGCAGCAGGACCAGCAACAGCAACAGCTGCAGCAGCAGGCTCGATGCCGTATTCGTCTTTTAGGATAGTTTTAAGGTCGTTAACCTCAAGTACAGTAAGCTTAGTAAGCTCTTCTGCAAGTTTTTTAATGTCAGCCATGATAGCCTCCTCTAGTTATAGTATTCAGTTAATTAATTGGTTGCTTTAGCACTGACGCCGTCAAGGAGGGCGTGCAGATTGCCAGATAGTGCGTTTGTAACGTCATGAACTGGTGAAAGCAATTGTGCAACCACTTCGCCGATAAGTTGGTTCTTGCTAGGTAGACCAGCAAGTGCCTTAACATCAGCAGCGGATAGGGTTGCGCCTTCGCCAGAGAACGCGCCGACAAACACAAGCGCTGGATGAGTTTTTGCAAACTTATCCAAAACTTGCGCTGGAGCAACTTCGTCTGTCGTGCTGATCGCATAGAGTAACTGGCCAGTCAAAGCTGAAGTGTCAGTGTCTTTGTAGGCATCGTTAGATGCGAGTGCAACACGGACAAGTCGGTTTTTGATAACCTTGATAGTTACGCCAGCTTCACGCGCAGCGGCACGAAGTTGTTGAACGTCGGCAACGCTCAAGCCTTGATACTGTGCGAACACAGTCATCTTGGCATCTTGTAGAACGTCGCTCATCTCTGCAACCAAAGTGTTCTTTTTATCGCGGGTAATTGCCATAAAAGTCCTTTCTTTGATTGATATTTTATTCGACCGAATTGTCAACGTACTGGTAATGAGAGACCGCCGACTAAACTATTTTGGGAAATAAAAAAGTCTTTGATTCTCGCACTACCAAAGACTAAATCATGAAAATGTTTGTTACATCCTCGGTAGCTAATTAAGTATTTCTACTGCTACTGTCTCTGGTAATGTCTACGTATCACTATATATCGCGGGCGTGAAAAAGTCAATAATACATCGTGAAAAAGTCTATAGGTCGCTTGTCCACTACAAATATTATATAATTAGCAATATTGTGCATGGCACTTGGCCATGGACACGAACAGAAAGGTCGTCATTATGACGCTTGCTCCAAAAATAACCGAAGACGCTCGTCGTGATTTGGTCACACTTGTTGAAAAGCTTGTTGCACGGTCCCAAAGGGGCTTTCCAATCACTAGCAAGCGCACATTCGATGACATCGAGGATATTGCGGCGGATGATTTGGGCTCGAACCTGCCGGGCGTTCGCGCAGCATACTTAGCGACGTTGCGACTACATGTTGACGTAGAGACGTACGAAAGACTATTGGATGGTCCTCTGTACGTTGTGGCAGCTTCAAGTGCGCTCGATGAATTGGCGCAAAGCGTGGCTGATCAGGCGAGTGATCTCGACGCGATCGATAACGAAGAGCTGCGTCGTCAGCTTCTCGAGATTGCCGAGAACGACCTTCGTGCAGGGCTTAAAGCTGTACGAGGCGCATTCTTGGTTCGCCTCGAAGCAAGCCTCCCACACGACGGTGATGCGTATGACGCACTCCTTGCGGGACCGCTGTCATTCTTGGCTGACCTGTAAGGGTATATCACCTTGAACGGGGACGGTCGATACGTTACGTGTCGCCCGTCCCCTATTTAATATCTGCCTCAAGTGGACACCTGAAGCGTTAAATGATATAATACATTTATATGTCTGAACACCTGCCAATCGACAGAAGCTTCTTGTACGAATCTGATCATCATTTAGATAACCTCGAGAAGCCAGTCAGGACGGTCCAAGTACCACCAGAGTTTAATTTGCCGTCGTATGAATACGATGATGTTTTTTGTGCGCATATCGAGCTAGAAAAGCAGCCATACGATCTTAATGTCTACTCACCTACTCCGCTTGATCCACATCGCATAAAGTTACACGGCCCAGGGTACTTTATGTCGGCGCGATTATACATGGATGCATTATTGACAGACAAGCAGGCCGAAGTTAATTTGCCGCAACATATTAGGGATGACATATGGATGGAGATTCAGTATGAACACGTCCATCGCAGCGACAAGAGTAGTGATGCAATGGAGCGGCTTCGTGGTGCATATAATCCGGACGATGCTGTGCATCCGTATATCGCCAAGCTTGTGATGCGAGCACGATCGGGCACGGCATCAATCGATCAACTGGCGCATTTGTTGGCGCTATACCCAGAGATGGAATCTGTTGAAGTTATGAAATATACGCAGCCGCTTGAATCCCGCAAAATGGACATGGCGCACGCACGCTTTGTATATGAACTTCATATGGCTGAGAATACGGCACCTGGCATTATCGTCGAGACGGAGGGGTATTTGGGCAAGAACCTTCAGCCGCGTAAAAACCACCCTACTGTCCCTAAGACGGTGTTTATCGGAAAAGGTGTCGAAGCCAGGGTGGTGATTGATGGCGTCGAGATGGAACTTGTCGGACGGTATAGCTATTACGTCCCCGAACCTGGTGATTTGTCACTGGTTCATATTGAGCCGACAGTTGTTACTATTAATAACCAACAGATTCTCATGTACCCAATCGCCATCTCAAAATATTTGCGACTTGCAAAATCCAGCGCTACTGAATTAGACGCCTAAACGCTCACTATATTTTGAATATTTCGTGCGACGTCCTTTATTGATTGCGATGCCGAGATAACGGGCAAATGATAGGTCTCTGCAACCGCTAGATACCCGTCATGAATTCGCTGCTGGAAATCATCACCTCGCGATTCAAATGTATCCGGTTTATCCAGCGCGCCGCGTTCTGAAATACGACTTTTTGATACGGCAACATCATCTAGGCTTAAGATGATCCCGTAGTCGGGATTCATATACGCTTGTTCAGTGAAAGTTGCGGTAATTGCGCTAATAACTGATGCGCTCATTCCTTCACCGTACCCTTGATAAACGAGTGTCGACCAATAGTTACGCGTTGTAATCACCCAGGTCCCTTTCTCTAGTTCGGGCTTGATGCGGGTGTGCCATAGTTCATGGCGGTTCGCGGTAAATAGCAGAATGTTTGTCATTGGTGTTCGGTCGAGGGTGCCGTCGATAATGACGCTCCGAATCGCTTCAGCGACTGGCGTACCGCCTGGTTCTTTCAGATGTACGACGTTTATCCCTTGGGATTCAAGGTATTGCTGTAAAATATCTGCCTGTGTCGTTTTGCCTGTCCCATCGCCACCTTCGATGACGATATACTTGCCTGCCGGCATTACTTCACTCCTTCGGGAAGTCCTTTGATAATGGGTGGTGCTTTGCGCTTGTCTTTGTAGGCGCGCGGAAGCATTTGCTCTGGCGACCAGTTAGCGATTAGTTCTTCAAGATTATCGGTGTTTTGGTACTTGCCGCTCATGCCATTCCTGCCGTCACTGTAATCACCTTCAACGGGACCAGTTTTGTGGAAGATGAGTTGTCCGACACGTTCACCAACTGGCAGCACGACCGATTCGTGCATGTTGAGATTGTAGATTTCCAGGGTGATGCGGTTGATATAGCCCGGATCGATCCAGCCGGCATCAAAGCACACCGCCACGCCATTGCGTCCCCAGCTACTCCGTGATTTCACTTCGCTGGCGCCCCCATGCGGACGAATGCCGACAAATTCATGGGTGTGCGCTAAGATGCGCTCACCAGGCCGCAGCACGATAATTGGGTGATCTTCAGGGATATTATCAAATAATTTGTAGCCATACTTATCACACCACTGCTTGTGGGGCATTGCCTCGAGTGGGCCCTTAAAGTAGCGATCGACGTCACCTTTGTCGAATGGGTTATATACCTTGGACTCTTCTTGGTATTCCTGTTTATAAAAATAATGCCCCAATGTAAAGTCGAGGCTCGCCTCGCTAACGTGTGCCTCATTGTAGGGAACACTGACGATTGTTCCGTCCGCAATGGCTGCTTTGATTTCGGTATTACTGTACACACTCATGACTGATTCTCCCTGACATGCTCGATAGCAAAAATGCCCGAACTGATAATACTCTTATTAGTGTCCTTGAAGGCGCGCAGTTCGTCAACCGTAAACCATTTAAATGTGTTTGACTCACCCTCGCCAGGTTCGACGTGGTTAGTGGCGCTTACGAGTACGTACGAAACGTTGATATGGCGATGGCCATCAACAATATCGTGTACCTCAAAGTCAAACGGCAGCGGTAATTCTTCGGCCGTCGGTGTGCGGACGAAGGATGGATCGTATTTTTGTGTTGGTATAAGTGTCAATGAACTCGCTGGAATGCCCGCTTCTTCATGTATCTCATTGTAGAGTGCTTCGATCGGCGTCTGGTCTACTTCGATGTGACCTGCTGGCGGCGTCCAGATCGGCAGATACTTATGTTTGATTAGTAATGTTTTGTTGTCATGTACAATATAGCCGCACACGGTAAAATCTAATTCACCGGTACCCGTATGAATATGTGGCATGTCTCACCTCCCCAGGTTTGATATGTTTATTTTTGTTATGTTGTGGGCATACTATATCACGAGCTATCGCGCTTGTGCAAATCAAATATGACTTTTAGCATGGTACTATTGTAGATATGAAAAGTATTGTCGTCGCCTATGATAAAAATCACGTAATCGGTCAAAATAACGCCATTCCATGGCAGGGGCTGATGCCAGCTGACATGCGTCATTTTAAAGATCTGACCCTTGGCAAGACTGTTATCATGGGACGCAAAACATTTGAATCTATTGGGCGGCCGCTGCCATTTCGACAAAATATCGTCGTCAGTCGCCAAGACATTGCATACGAAGACGTACAAGTGGTACACAGTTTAGCGCATGCATATGCCGACGCCGAAAGCGACGTTATGGTTATTGGTGGTGCCGAAATTTATGCATTAGCGCTAGACGACGTAGATGTCATTTATGCCACTGAGATAAATACTATGATTGGTGATGGCGTACGCTTTCCAGCGCTTGATGACGCGTGGGTGGAAACCGCGCGCGAAAGCCACGGGGCTGATAGTGACAATAGATACGATTATTCATTCGTGACCTACGAAAAGCAAAGATAGATTGTTGGGAATTTAAGATGGGGTGGCGCGGTATCGCGCCACCCCATTGTTGGTCGGGTGTTTTATTTAGACGGCAATTGGTGCTGGAATGTAGGGTTCTGGATTGTAATTATGCAGCGTGAAATGCTTGCGCTCGAACGCAAAGATGTCATCAATGCTCGAGTCCAACTCCATTCGTGGCAATTCCTTCAGTTCGCGCTTGAACTGAGTCTCAACGGCATCCACGTGGTTTGTGTACACATGGGCATCGCCGAACGACAATATCAGTCTACCAGGCTGAAGTCCTGTCACCTGTGCAATCATCATCGTCAGCAGTGCGTACGATGCGATATTGAATGGTACGCCCAGGAACATGTCCGCTGACCGTTGATACATCTTGCAGCTGATTTTGCCATTGGCTACGTAGAACTGGAACTGCATGTGACACGGCGGTAGTCCTGCAATGACCATCTCGTCAATGTCTCCGACGTTCCACGCCTGCACGATCATGCGACGAGAGTCAGGCGATTTTTTGATCATGTCAATCAGCTTTGTGATCTGATCAATTTCGCCGCCATCCTTCGTCCTCCAGCGTCGCCACTGACGGCCATAGACCGGACCAAGCTCGCCGTATTGAGTGGCGAATTCCTCATCTGTCTTGATCTGTTCGACGAACTTTTTAATACCGATCTTCCACTCTTCAGTATTGGATCCTGGTATTTCTTGGCCAGTGGCTTTTAGATAAGCCTTGTATGGCCATTCGTTCCAGATGTTGACGCCATTCAGCACGAGGTACCTGATGTTACTGTCGCCCCTCAAGAACCAGAGCAATTCGTAAATCACAGCGTCGATGTTGAGTTTCTTGGTGGTCATGGCGGGAAAGCCATTCGCCAGGTCGCATTCGATCTGTGGGCCAAAAAGGCTCCATGTTCCTGTTCCGGTACGGTCGCTCTTTTCGTCGCCTTCAGTCATGATCCTGCGCACAAGATCGAGGTATTGCTGTTCCACTACGTCCTCCTAAATAAAAGGTAAACTCGAAATGTTCACCCACCTATAACTACTTTACATGAATTAGCCCCTGATTACTATCATGACGAAATAGCCATAAGCACTTGATATTATAGTCAAATCGTGGTATAATCTTGCCAAACACTGTGAAATATTTCACAGCTATATAAGCATAAATATGATTGAAGGTTTATATGAAAAACGAGTTCACGCCGCAGCAAGTTGAAATCGACACAAGACGATCACTTCTAGATGATCAAATCATAACCCCTGAAATCGCTATAAAGGCGCGATTTGCGCAGGAGTTTGGTCATGTTGTGCTGCGACACGTGAACGACGAGATTTCTGATAATGACCATGATCGATTTCGCGAACTATACATAGATAAATTAATGAAGCACTCAATGGTGATTGATCGTACTGCGGTCGCGCGCGACTTTGACATATGGGTCGATGCAATGCTGCCTGCTGCTAAGGCGGACGTGTACGATGCTTTGACCGAGCAAGGTACTGAAACTTTGCCAGAATTCATATCACCTGAAAGAATGTCGGAGATGACGACATCGTCAGATGACAAATTACTTCACGAGAATCTGCGATTGACTGCAGAAAACGCGCGGTTCATGAACCAGTTGGCCGGAATGAGCATGGAGCGCAGGAGCTTGCTCGCGATGCTTCAAAAGATACAGGAAGAGCGTGATGGTCTTCTAATTCAGGTCGGCCTTACTCAGCAAGAAGTACTTTCCGATTAGCGAATTGTTCTGATCTGAAAATACAAAAATAGCCGCGATTTGCGGCTATTTTTTGTTGTCGTTAGCTATTAGCTGACGACGTTCTCTACCTTGATACCAGGACCCATAGTGGTGCTGATAGTAGTGCTTTTGACGTAGCTTCCCTTTAGGCTTGTTGGCTTTTGTGCTTGTAGGCTGTCGAAGAATGCTTTTGCATTAACGGCTAGCTTTTCGGCGCCAAATGACACTTTGCCGATTGAAAGGTGAACGATGGCTTGCTTGTCGACACGGTATTCAACTTTACCGGCTTTTGCTTCAGTGACGGCCTTTGCAACGTCGGTTGCGACGGTGCCTGATTTAGGATTAGGCATAAGACCACGTGGGCCAAGCAAACGAGCGTACTTACCAAGCTTTGGCATGTATTGAGGGGTTGCAACAAGGATATCAAAGTTGATTTCTTCTTTATCAAGTTGCTTGATGAATTCTTCATCACCGATAATATCAGCACCGGCCTTTTTCGCTGCAGCGTGTTCTGCTTCAGGGGCAAATACAGCGACACGAATAGTCTTGCCCGTACCGTTAGGCAGGCTAACAGTTGTACGGATATTTTGGTCAGCTTGTCGAGGGTCGACACCTAAACGAACATGTACCTCAACGCTCGCGTCGAACTTTGATGGATTAGTCTTAGTGGCAACTTCAAGTGCTTCAGCAAGGCTGTATACCTTAGCTGCTTCAACATTTTTAGCAACTGCCTGATAGCTCTTTCCGCGGCGCTCTAGGCGTGGGCGAACAACTGGCTTTGGACCTTTTTTAGTATGCGCTTCTGCTTCTTCAGACTGTGGCGTAGTGTCGCCAGCTTCTTTGCGAGCTTCTTTTTCAGCCTTTTCTTCGGCTTCTGCTAGTGATTTTTCACTTCGCTTGCCGGCCTTGGCTGCTTTTTTCTCTTCTTTTGGAGCTTCAGTTTCGGCAACTGTTTCTGCCGTAACGACACCAGCGATCGCAGATTCGATCTCTGCAATTGTGTTTTTCTCTGTAACATCTAGTTTTAGCTTGGCAGCTTCAACCAGTAAATCGGCTTTCTTAGCCATAGGTATAAACCCTTTCTGTGGTGCAATCGGCTATTTAGGCCTCCCAACATTGATTATTATGTGTTTAATATAGCACACCCACCTCTTGTCGTCAACATGATTCTATTGCAAAATATTCAATTATATGATAAAATATTTTATAATGATTTACCATGGATAAGTAGATAGTTATCTTCAAGTCACGCACGTTAGGATGGAAATGAGTACTAGTAATGTCGATCTGGTCCAAGAGGCGTATCGAGAGGCCTTATTGCAAAGCAGCGCAAAATCTGGCACCGTGGATGGTGCGATGAGTCTCTTTGTCCTTTCGATTGTCGCCTTCTTGGCTACTTTTGTGCTCGATCTTAGTTCTTTTCATGGTCAGCTTGTATTGTTGGCCAGGATTGTACTCGTTGGGGTAATTGTAGTTACCGCGATTGTTGGGTGTATCGCATCCACCGAAGGTCGTGCTGCAGACAAAGTTATGGAAGATCTGCGAAACAGCAACCCGAGTATTCCATTGCCCTTTTAGCTCGCCCTGCTGTACTGGCAGCCTCCGTCCTATAAGACGTTGAGGACTGCCAGTGTGGCTCGGCGGGCTTTTTTACCACCAGTTGACATTTGTCTTGTAGCCCCAGCCGATACTGTCGGCGGCACTGGTTCCGTATCCATTCCCTAGCATAATAAGCGTGTTATTTGTTCTCTCTGCTGTCGATAGTCCGCCGACAACCGTCGGTTTAAACCGAATCAATTGGTAATCGACGCCGTCAGATTGATAGAGATATGTATCTTCTCTTGGGTGTGTGGTAGGTAGCTGCGGAATTGCCGCGATGTATTTTGGCATTAACCCAGTGATAAAATTATTACCCGTCGCTTGATCCCAGCCACACCAGTTGCTAGTACATCCAGACTGACCAATTGTGCTGGGGTAGCTGTCATTCTCAACCTTGTATAATGCGAGCGCTTTAGTGATTGATTTAAGGTCGCTCTGCATCAGTGAGAATTTCGCTTTATCCTGTACGCCGTTATAAGCCACTATAGCAATAGCGGCCAAGATGCCTATCACGACAATAACGATCAATAGTTCGACAATAGTAAAGCCTTTACCGGATGATGATTGCGCATATGCTTTCATAATTAGACTTAAGTATATACTTCTCCTCGACGAAGGTAAAGGATAAAACTAGTGTCATACAAGATGAAATGAATCTGCTTGTGTCAACTGGCTGTTTTACTTGTTTGGTCCCCGAAACTGACGCGTGAATCATTGTATTTTAGTCATATTTATGTTATTATAATAACAATGACTTATTGTCGATAGCAAGCCTGCTGTCCAGAGGTCACGATGTAAAGGATACTTGTATGCCGACAACTAATCGCAGTAGTGCCAGCAAGCGACTCGCTGATGTCGAATCTACCGTACGCCCTTCCTCGTCGCGAGGTACCTCAAGCGTTCCGGTGGCCATCGGTGTTATGATGCTCGGCGTCTTCGCCTTTGTTATGGCTTTCGGTTTCGCCACCCACCCCGAATCCAATGAACAGACAAACATCATCTTTGGCGGTGTTTTCTTCCTGATCGGGATCGCGCTTTTTATAGGGGGCGCAGCGTGGTGTCGAAATGAAATACGAAAAAAGTAACGTGCAGCGTTCAAATACCTTATCCATCTTATAGCCTGCGTCGCCTGGTACGGCAATGGAATAGCCATAGTGGCATTTTCCGTTACTGTACCAGGTGGCCGGGCATTAAATATCTCGTCACATCCATAAAATCATATTTATATATAAGAAAAGCCCCGCAATTGCAGAAGTGAGCGCGGGGCTTTTCTGTTGCAAATGCGGGGTGTGTAGTTGGATACTATCGGCCATTCTTTCGAGGTCGATAGGTTCCAGTTAGGGCGTCAAGCCGCTTAAGCGCCTGTTGGACGCGCTGTTCGGCTTTGCGAACTTCGCCTGCGGGTGCTCCGTCGTAGTCGGCTTTGATGTACGCTTGATTTGCTTCCCTGTGTTCATTCTCGGCCTCTTCGATCTCTTTCGCTCTTGATGTGCCGACTGCGTTGTTATGGAGGTTCTTTCGTTTCTTTGATCCAAACATGTCATACCTTTCTGGGATACATTCTTGCAGTGGGTAGCGCCGCCGAAGTATCTTTCTCGTAGCGTGTCGATGAGGCGAGGTGGAGCTCGGGATAGCAGGCCGCCTTTGAGCGGAGTTTCTTTAGGGCGATTTGCCGAAGGCCTTCGTCGGCTTGCCTCGCTTCCTTTTCTTCGCTACTCGTTGGCTTATGTGCTGTCGGGGCGAGTGCTTTGATTTGGTTCTCAAGATCAAGTCGTTCGTCGATCGTTGAATATCGGGCAAACACTGGCGCAAATCGATGTGGCGCGGCGACAAGTGTCACCCCGGGGTTGATTATTTCCTCGAAGCCACAAAGTTGTATGCTCATTCGTTTCCTAGCTGTACTTAGTTGAGATAAACTACAAACATACGATAGCATATTTTACGATATAATTCAATTTATAGTCATGCTCTTATTAAAAATACCGCATCAATCTGATGCGGTATTTTTAATAAAGTAACGTCGGATTATTCGACGACTTCAACGCCCATTGAACGTGCAGAGCCGGCGATAATTTTGACGCGGCCTTCCATGTCGATAGCGTTAAGGTGATCTTTTTTCATTTCAGCAATCTCTTCGAGTTGCGCACGAGTGATCTTGCCGACTTTTTCAGAATGTGGCTTACCACTTCCCTTTTTGATGCCTACTTTTTCGCGGATGATGTCATCAACTGGCTGACCAAGAGATTTCCATGCGAATGTACGATCGTCAAATACCTGCATGTGAACGATGACGTCCTTGCCCATGTCGGCCTTAGTCGCATCATTAAAAGGGTTAATGAAATCCATCATGTTTAGACCCCATTGACCGAGTGTTGAACCGACAGGAGGACCTGCAGTTGCACGACCGGCTGGGATGCGTAGTTTAAGATTACCAATGACTTTTTTAGCCATAATTTTTTCCTTCTTGTACTAAATATTATTGAAGCGTATATTTAGTGCGTAAC
>CBIHME010000002.1:0-18191 GCA_966210965.1 uncultured bacterium | reverse complement strand
CGTATAGGCCGCCACTTTGTCGATATCCAGTGTTTATATTGGATGGGGCTGAAGTTCGAGCATTTGCCGGGCTTGCATTGGGTGCGACGTGATCTATGTTTAATGTGCCGGCTTGCTGATTCGTGCTAGCACCTCTAGTGGTTGGCGTACCGGATTTTGCAACAGTGGTGATGGTGTCGATGTTATGTTTAATCTTACCCTTAAGGACTTCGTTATCAAGTAGCTGATTCGCAGTGTTAACAAGTGTTTGTTTGCCTTTATCGTCAGCAATACTGTATGCGTAGTTGATTTGGTTGTTGCTGGCCGCCACCATTTTCTCCTGCGAGAATACACCGTCCCTAATGTTGGCTTGAGCCATATCCCTTAGTGTAGCTGGGGCTATTTGGTTCATTTTCGCACTGCCATCTGCATTTAATATCGGCTGACCGGTACTTTGATCAATTGCCGGTTCTGTCTTGCCCATTTGACCGCGAGCGATATTGTCGATATCGGAGGCCTTGAGGAATCCTGGACCATCATTCTGTAAAGCTGCGGCGAGAGTCTTATTAATAAGTGTTGCCTTGCCGTCGCTCGCGAACCGATTAACTTCTTGTTCAATTTCTTCGACGTCACCAATGCGCACTAAGCGTTCGAGCGCTGCAGAGACTTTTGCCGGAGAACTGTTGGCATCGGCAATGATACTTTTTAGCTCGACTTTGTTCTTTTCGCTAACTTCTGGACGTTCCATTTTTAGCTCTTCCATCTCGGCCTGTTCAATTTTAAACTTGGCATTAGCGAGTGCTCTTTGGGCGCCAAGCGGATCAATGCCTCCAAGTGCCGCTTGGAGATTTGCATCATTAACAACCGCTTGATTGAAGTTCGCTGTATCGACTCGTTGTGCTGCTTCCGTTTGACTTTTTGCGATACCTGTTGCTCTTGTCGCATCATTAATCGACTGTACTAGAGGTGATAGCGGTGCTGGTACTTTACTGTCGTCAGCTAACATTGCTTCGACTTGCGCTTTATTTTGTTCTTGTGCTTTGTCTGATTGTGATTTAGCTAGCGCCTGCTCAAGACGCGTGCCAAGGTCGCGATTTGATTCAGCAAAAGCCTGGTTGTTTGTATCGGCGATATTCTGCCTATCCTTAGCTGATTGCTCTGCACTTAGATCTGCTTTAGCTGTCGTTTCAGCGGCGAGCGCGGCTATATTGGTTGATGCGGTGCCTGCGCGGTTCTTGGCTTGAATGGCAGCGGTGGCATATTGCTGTCCTGCTGCACTTTCGTTGTATGTCTGCTCGGCTTCTGACTCGAACGCGCTAAGTTTGTCTTTGCGTGAACGATCACGCTGGTTTGCTTCATAGGCGCCGCCAAATGCGCGCGATGCTAGTTTTCGATCGTCACTACCAGCTGCGCCAAATACCTTACTTCCAATTTTACCGTTGAACGTTTTTCCTGCACGGAAATCACTTGCCCGCTTGATGCGTCGTCCTTTTGCCATTGCCTGGCGGTAGTCGCGATATCCTTCGGCCTTCCTGCGTAACTTATCAACTGGTCCTTTATTAGGATTATTGATAATGCCACCAAACCTATTCAAAAGTCCACCAGCTGTTTTCATGACAATAGGCGTCAGAGCGAGCGGTATAATTGAGATCAACGCACCCATGACCTGTATGGCTACCTTGTAATCACCTTCGGGCGCTGTGTTCATGACGATAGTCGAAGCAAGTGCTGACGCGCCAAAGATCATCGCGATAATCGGGTACATTAATAATAGCGTCTTAAACAGTGCCATCCATTTTTTGAACAGTTGTTCGGTATTTGGCAGTAAATATGCGACGAAAGCTAGCGGCGAGATAATCACGAGTAGAATAATTAACGCCTGCCGTAGTGTCAGTACGAGGAATACTGTGACGATTGCAACGATCGCTGCGAGGAGGGCTGGCAGAAGTGCAGATAATGTAGCGTAGAGTGCAACGCCAGCAATTCCCGTTCCTGCGATAATAAAGCCAGCAATGCCTGCCCAGCCCACGCCCGTGGTCGTATCAGGATTATCTTTGTCCATCGTAATACTTAGGCAGTTTTCCGATCCCGTCGGCGAAAGACTACAGCCGTTTGTAGTTGCCGCACCCTGCATTACGCTATTAAGCGATGATCCCAAGATATTAGAGACGTCGACGGCAATCGCGCATATCCAAAACGATACGTTAACTAATATAGCGGCAACAATTAGCCGCGGGAGCATCTTTTTGATGCCATAGTTATTTAATCCAACGCTAGTCAACTGCGAGAATATAATAATAAGGAACGCAATCACGAATGCAACGTTGGCGACATTTCGCATCATGGTCCAAGTATTATAGACACTGACGTTTGGTCCGCTACCAGTCGAAAGCAGCGGCTGAACAACGAGCAGACTGGATACGAACATATACGCACCGTCCACTAGCATAGCCATCGTTCTGACGACAGGACAGACAATCCACCCTATTCCCTCAACCGCACATGACGACGCTGGTTTTTCTTCTGCGGGGTCTAGTTCGATTGTGTTGGCAAGCAGTACGGTTGAATTAACGTAATTTGCTTGAGTGGGCTGCGCATACGTAGCGGGCGAACCTAAAATTGACAGACTGACACTGCCAATAAGCATGCTTACAAATAAAAGAAGCTTCATTTTCATAATAGTTATGCTTTGATTATGCAACAACCACTATGAAAATGAAAGCTAATCTTTATATATCGATAGGTGTAATAGTCTTTATTGTTTTTTCGACAAGCTGATGACTGTATTACTTGGGATTACCCAGCTCGGTGTCGTGCTTGGCGTGCGACTAATGTCACGGGTGTACGCCATTTCGTACTTTGTTGGCTCAAGATCAAAAGTATTGTCGTGATAGCTAAAGTTCAGTAATGAATCACCAACAGTTAGCGTTGCATCAAATGGTGTTGTGTCGTTTGATGCGTCACCGTCGTTTAATCGATTGTATCGTTGAGTGACGTTTGCGATGGCAAGTTTATTTAGGACGGCATGGATAGAATTACCTTGCATACTACCTGGTTGGTCAAATAAGGTCTCGTTATAGACCTTATTAGTAAGGCCAGCTGTTAATAAGTAATCGTTAAGGGTAAGCTTTTGAGTTTTCGGATAGCCCAAGTTATTTCGCACTTGGTCTTCGGTAGGATACTCTTCAACCATTTGTTCGGCGCGTTGGAAGAAGCCGACCATTCCATCGCGACCTGAAGGAAATTCTTTTGTTGATAACGTAAGTGACTCAGCTTTCTGTTCGTAAGTCATTTTTTCACCGTTTTCGCCGTAAAAGATCTGATCTTCAACTGCAGCGATTTCTGGCGCCTGGATAGCAGGATCGGTTTCGCCTGATGTCGCTGGAGCTGTCTCGACGGGTGGTGTGCCTGCGCCTGGTACTGCAGGGCCTTCAGCGGTTGGGCGTGGTGCTGGTTGTTTAATAAAGCCATTAGCAGTTGCGCCGGCGTTGACACCATATGCAATACCACCAGCGGCGAGTAATGCGGCAACCCCTGCCCCAAGTTTTTTGCCCATGCTCCATTTCTTCTTCTCTTTCGACTCAAAGCTGTCGCGTACGGCTGCTGTACCTTGATCGAATGCCACACGTTCATCTATGCGTGGTGGTAGGTTATTGAAGCCTGCTTGAACGGTGTCCGGTGCGGAAATTCCTGGCTGAATGCGCTGCGCATCTGGCGAGACGGGTTCGTGGCCATGGGGAATGTTAGATTCGGATGATTTTGGAAACTGTTCTGGATTTGCTGTCATTGGTGGCGGTTCCTTGTGCGCTTCTGTGGGCACATATAACATTTCTAATGCTGGCTACTATACACCATAATCAAGAAAAATGCAAGCATATATATTACAAGTCAAGAGTTGACACTGTCATTGCGTCACGATCTATAGGGTTAAATCGATGTGTTACGGAGTTGTATTATTTGTCGGATTTGCCTGACGTGGACGAGGTGGAGCAACGCGCTTTGCTTCATCGTAGGTGCGAGGTGCGCCAGGAACGTTGACGTCGTTGAGGACATTATAGATAGCACCAAGATTGTTGTCGCGTTCGGCGATACGTCCCTTGAACCGGTTGTCGTGAAGCGCCATATGAATTTGCTCTTTGAGTTTTTCCTTCTCGCCCTTATGGATGCTACCGCTCACATTACCGTCAGTAAGCGTCTCGAATACAACCTTGAGGTAATCTTTATCCTGGTTGACAAGTGTTTCAGCAGATCCAAGTTTGTTGTCGTTGATAGCGCTTGCAACCCATGTGTGCAGACGCTGCGGTCCAGGAGGTGGTACATTCCCCTCTTTAATGGCGGCGGCAACACCAGCGCCCACCCATTTTGGCTTGGCGGAGTTAGTAAGGAGAGTGTCACCCATGGTCTGGCGAAGATCTTGAGACATATTGGCGATGTCGGCCTTTTCGACAAGTCGTACAAGCTCGGTTGCATTACCGCCACCAGCAATACGTTTAAGGGCGGCCTCGCGAATATCTTCAGTAAGCTCGATATTTGTTCCATGATCATTTGTACCGAGTGCGAGTGAAGTGATTTGGCTGTCTTTGTAATTACCATGGTCAATAATGACACCAGCGTTGGATACAGCGTCTTGGTGGTGAGATTGCTGAGTTTTCATAGCGGTAGCAAGTGCCCGCTGTGCGCCAGTCGTGCCTTCGATACCACCGGCGCGAAGTTGTGCGGCGCGGTCGTTTTCCATCTTGTTGGCAAATTCGGCGTCGTACTTGCGTTTAGCGCTTTGCGCGGCAAGGCCATGAATAGCAACTTCATCTTCGAGATTTCCCAGTTGTGCCATAGAGCGTCGAGCGGATATATTATGCGCTTGCCCTGCTGTGCTGTGTTGGTACTCTGCCGTACGGTAGGTTGCAAGCTGTTCGGTAGTGATCGCCTCTTGCTTCTTTAATTGTGCCTTTGCGGCCTCAACCATTAAGTTATCGTCATGCAGATCGGAATTGACGGTATTTAGCTTGCGCTTTAGTTCGACGTTAACTTCGGCTTCGATACGTTCTTTTAATTGATTGCTTGTAAACTGTGCCTGGTGGAGTTTGCGTCCTTCGGCAGAATTTTGAAAGAGCGCATTAGCATCTGCTTCATCATAGGATTTCTTACCCTCGCGGAGGCGTTTTTGCGTGTCGTAACGCAGTGCTGCCCGACGAGCAAAATTACGCTTTCCAAGACGGCCAGCGGCAGCGAGTGAGCGGTTTTTCTTCATTTGATCAGCACGTCGAGCATCCAGACGATCCTTGGACCAATTTTTTGTTCGGTCCAGCACGCCCTTGCTTGGGTTGTTGATGACGCCGGCGATCCTGCTTAGGAGTGAGCCGCTTAGCTTAAACAGCAGTGGCGTAATCGCCAGCGGTGCAATCTGAACGGCCATGCCGAACAGGACGGTATTAATATCCTGTGCGTTTTGAATAATTAATATACCCGCAAGCTGTGACCCGCCGAATATCAATGAGAATGCTGGGAACATTAAAAGCATCGTCATAAACAGGCTGCGCCATTTTTCAAACCATTTCTCGGTATTGGGCATAATATATGCCACGAAGGCAAGCGGCGCGATGACCACCAGCAAGGTGATGATAGCTTGACGCGCTGCAAGGATTAACAAAACGACGAGGACGGTCAAGAACGCACCCAATAGAATTGGGACGAGTACGAGAGCTACACCGCCGACGGCAAATGATCCAGCTAGTGTGGTTGTTAGCGCGGTCGCACCGACAATGGCTGCGCCTGCGATGGCGCCGCCCGATAGTACGAACGATGTAACACTCTCCCAGCTGATGAGGTTCCAGCTATTCGCATTACTGCCCATGATTGTATTGCGCAGGTTGATGAATATATCTTGTAGTGAATAGCCAAGAATGTTTGCGATATCAATACCGACGGCACATATCCAGTACGATACGTTGACGAGAATAGACGCGATGATCAGGCGTGGAAGCATATTTTTTATACCGTAATTGTTTAAACCAACCGATGTTAATTGCGAGTAGATAATGATAATGAATGCGATGACAAAAACGATGTTTGCAAAGTTGCGCATGACGCTCCACGCCTTGAACATCGTGCTAGTAGAAAGCGTGTCGAGTGGTCGTACCTTTAAAAAGCCGCTGATAATATCGAAAATCCAGTCCATCCCCTCTGCGAGGGCGGTCGTTACTGGACAGATAATCCAACCAATACCGTCGAGTTTACAAGATGAAGTGCTATCGTTGGCGGCAACTTGCGACTCTTGGAGGGTGGCGGTGTCGATGGTGATTGCTGTGGGATTGGATTTGTTCGATAATCCGCCAGTCGATCCCCTATTGTACGTGACGTAGGACGCAGTACTTGTCGATGCCGTATCTGCCCCTGGTGGGAAATAAATAACGTGCATCTTTTGATCTGCGAACGGTACTCGTGGTTCAAGATAGGTGTAGACGGTCGAACCGGCTGGCAGGTTGTGATCTGGAGTTGGCTGGGTTGGGCCGCGATACGTTTGATTATTGTAGGTCAGCGAACCTTGGGCCCATGATGCGTCGGCTGCGCCAGCGTTCGGGCTAGTAAGGATAAGGTATGAAAAGATAGTCACCAGGGTGGCAGCGACAAGAGTAAGAATTTTCCGCATCGATCGATTCTCGAGCGGACGCGCTAGATGCATTTCCCACATAATACTTTGTAGTTTATAATTTTATCCTCTAAAAGTCAAGCTTTAATACGTGTATTTTCAGAGATTGAATCATTTACAAATAATTAATTCTGTGATATAATATTTGCAATGCACGGACGAGAGACGTCGTGTGCACATTTACATGAAAGAGTGGTGAGGCAGGTAATGTCTAATACTAACGCGAATCGACCAATAGCCGTCGGTTCCGACGGAGTGATCGACACGCCTCCGCGCAAGCCGAGTCGACTGGCTGCCAAGAAGGCGGCAATGAAAACTCGGCAGCGACCCGATGAGCGGTCGTCCGCTGAAATCCAAAAAAACCTCAACCGGCACAAGCTGGAGCGGGCGGTATTTTGGACGTGTCACATCGGCCTTGGCCTTTTTCTGGGGCTGAGCGCCCTGGTTGGTCTGTTGGTACGACCCGAGAGCCAGTACTGGCAATCATTGATTTGGCTTGTTCCCCTGCTGGTGGCGCTTGTGCCAATCGGCGTCAGTCTGTTTCGGTTCCGACGCTACGGGTTTACCCAAGTTGGATCCCGCGCGGTCATCTCGCTGTTGGTGGGCCTTTTGTTGTTCGTCGGCTTTTTCGTGCTGATAGAGTCGGGACTTTCTGACTTTATCTTTGCGTTCTTTGCCGGTAACGAGACTATCGGGTATCTCAACATCTGGCGAGCAATCGGATCATGGTTTGCTGGTCTTGGCTTTGTCGGTGGGATTATCGGCGGTATTCTTGTAGCGGTTGGATGGGTGCTTACTGTCATAGCAGTATTCATCCTGCCGCCAATTCTGCTGATCGACCTTATCGAGGGCTTGATTCAAGATCCTCGTTTGTCAATCGGCGCGCTGTTGGCGCGGTCGGGTCTGGTGATTGGCGTATTCGTTATGCCGATCGGTCAATCCATCGTCACAAATTCAGGTATGTAAGTGTTGCCGGAGGTGAGTAGTAACTCCCTCCGGCAACACCCCCCTCCACTCTTTCATAACTATCCACTCATCAAGGGTGGATTTTTTATTGTCCGTTTACAAGCTAGTGTTATATTAAAATAGTTCAATTGATGTATCGGCCGGATTAGCACTTGCACGTTCGCCTGATTTATCGTACTTTATAGATAGTATGAAAATAAAACAAACAGTAACGACTTTCTTGCTCGCTATCAGTATTGTGACAGCTGGAGCATTAACGGCGATGCCAGTATACGCAGGTACTCAGCAGCCCATCGATCAGTCTGGTGATACGCCGAGTGATGCCGGTAGTGGTGGCGGTGTCCAAGATTGTGGCGGTGTTCCAACTTCAATTATTGGTGGCAGTATCTGTGGGAATGTCACTAAAGATAGTAAGGATATTAAGCAAAGCGGTGTATGGGCGCTGTTGATATTGGCGCTTAATATACTAACGGCGGGTGTTGGTATTGCTGCGGTTGGCGGTATTGCCTACGGTGCGGCGCTGTATGCTAGCTCTTCCGACAAGCCGGATCAGGCAAAGGCCGGAATAACATTCATCAAAAACGTAGTAATCGGATTGATTGCGTATGGACTGATGTTCGTACTGCTTAACTTCCTGATTCCAGGCGGATTATTTTAAATAAAGAACGATAAGGAGCGGATATGAAACGAATGATACGAAACTGGCTAGCGGCGATACTGTTCGTCACGACAGCTGGCGGTGCTTTGGTAGTGACCGCAGCTCCACAGACGTCATATGCCGTCAACTGTGAGGGTCGGCTACTGACCTTCCCTGCATGGTATAACGGGTTGGCAGAACCTGCTGGCGAAACCTGCCAAATGAAGAACCCGGCAGCCGCTGGTGGACTCTCTAAATACATCTGGACAATCGGCTTGAATATCGTTGAAATGATTTTGCAGCTGGTGGGATATATCTGTGTCGGATTTATTATATTCGGTGGGTATAAATATATGATTAGCGCCGGATCGCCAGATGGAATGGTGAAAGCGCGCAAAACGATCACAAACGCAATTGTCGGATTGCTGCTGTCTATCTTTTCAGTCGCAATCGTCAACCTTGTTGCGGGGACGTTGCGCGCATGAGCTTTTTAACGCATCTCGCCGCCGGATTGCTAACGCCAAGTGAAATAGGTATGGAAGGTCACGCGACTGACGGTAACGCCCTATTGACGAACGTACTGGATATCGTTTATCTGTGGGCAGGTATTATATGCGTCTTGATCATTATCATTGCCGGCTACATTTACGTCACATCAAACGGTAACGCAACGAATATAAAGCGTGGAAAAGACGCTATTATGGGCGCGGTCATCGGATTGATCGTGATTATATTCGCATTTACAATAACGCAATTTGTCATAGGGAGGTTCGCATGAAAAAATGGAAACAATTAGCAACGGCATTCGCCGTAATAGTCGGTGTAGGCGCGGCCACACTACCGGTTGCTGAAGTCTCGGCTATTAATGTATTTAAGGGCTGTAGTGGTTCATCGTCGCAGGTATGTGCATCGACAGGAAATGAGAATGCTACCAATCTAGCACAAGATATCACAAATACCCTACTGTTCATATTAGGTATTGTATCGGTAATCATGATTATCGTCGGTGCGCTGCGATATGTGACGTCAGCAGGCGACGCAAGTCGTATTAAAGCAGCTAAAGATACAATCATGTATTCTGTAGTCGGATTGGTAGTGGCACTGCTTGCCTACGGTATTGTTGCTTTCGTTGCTAACAGATTCAATTAAAAGAACATAAGGAGAAAAGAATGAACAAAATTAAATTAGCGATGATATCTCTGGCAGTATTGGTTGGAGTTGCGGTACTAAGTCCAGTATTTGATGCGGGCGCTGCAGCACCAAAGGATCAAATCATCAGTGGTGCGGGCCAGACAGGCACGTCAGACGGACAGACACTAGAAGCAAGAGTTGCAACAATCACCGGTATTTTGCTGTTTGTCGTTGGTGCGGTTTCGGTAATCATGATTATCGTCGGCGGCATTAAATATGTCACATCAAATGGTGATGCAAGCAAGGTTAAGTCTGCCAAGGATACGGTGATGTATTCGGTTGCTGGCGTGGTCGTTGCGCTTCTCGCCTATGCGATCGTCAGTTTTGTTCTGCGCCAGTTCTAAAACGAAAAATAGTATTAACAAAACCGTTTTAATCTGGTATAAAGTAGATAGAGTAATCCTAAGAAAGGGAAAAATAAATGAAAAATGTTATCAAGAAAACCATGCAGAGTTTACTGCTTGTTCCAGTATTGGCACTTGGTGTTAGCTTTGTCGCTCCAGCCTTGCAGCCGGCTAATGTATATGCAGAAACTTTAACTGCTCGCGGTGGCGCTGACGGTGCTAAGGGTGAAGAACAGCCAACCGAAGTAACTGGTCCTGGTGGCGTTTTCCAAACTATCACTAACGTTCTATTGTTCATCATTGGTGCTATCTCAGTCATCATGTTGATTATTGGCGGTATCCGCTATGTGGTATCAGGTGGTGACAGCAGTGCGGTAACAAGCGCAAAGAATACGATTCTTTACGCAATTGTCGGTATTATCGTTGCCCTACTTGCATACGCATTGGTCAACTTTGTACTTACCAGCTTCTCTGCCGGCGCGTAATAAAACGTCGAGTATAATAAAAACACCCTTCACTGGGTGTTTTTATTTATGTACTCGCATCCTATAGGTTCGCCGGATTCAGTCGTTTATACGACCAGTTCCCTTGCGTTGTTTATTGAAGTATGGCTGATCGGTCTCTGGGTAGTAACACATCGAAGCTCGCGTGGGGTTGATATGAATATGTCGCATAGCATATATAAAAAAACAGCCTGTATAAAACAGCCTGTTTTTTGTCGAACCGCGCCAGTTGATTACTGAATAGTAATTTTCTTAGCTTGTTCTTGTTTCACCTTCGTAAAGCTGATGCTGAGAACGCCGTCTTTTAGGACTGCACCCACTTCATCTTCTTTGACTGCGACAGGGAGTGCTAATGTACGGCTGAATTCGCCCCAGTAGCACTCTTGGATGTGCCAGTTGGTTGCGTCAGTGTCGTCACCACTCGATAGTGTTCCGCTGATTGTTAGGATGCCATCACTAATGCTGACATCTAGGTCTTCTTTGTTAACTCCTGCTGTACGTGCTTTGACGATAAGTTTCTCATCGGTCTCGTATACGTCAACTGCAAGTTGCCCTGGAAAATCGTCTTCTGACTCTTCCCATGCTGAATCATCAGCTGGCGCATTTACAGGTTCTGGTTGGTTTAGGTCGTCATCGTTCAAGAACGCTGCGGCTAATTCATCTTCGATCAAAAGATCATCGTTTTGTTTCCGGGCCATGATATCCTCCACTTTCTCTAGGCTCTATTGACAAATAGTCTTTCACATTATAACAACCATTTGCGGTATAATCAATGAAACGGCATGAATAAACGTAAAAACTACAATGTTTGACGCGCTACTCTCGGGCATTGCGCCTCACCTCTGTTGCGGTTGCGGTAAAATCGGCACGCTTTTATGTGATAATTGTAAATATAACATCGTTATAGACGCAGATAAAGTCTGCTTAGGGTGTGGATCTGTAACGATTAAATCTGGTGTCTGTCAGGGGTGCGATGTTTTCTATAGCCGCGCCTGGTACGTTGGCGAGCGATCCGGTGTACTGCAGCGCCTAATAGGTAATTATAAATTCCAAAATATGCTCGCCGCGCGTGCTCCACTCACCTCTTTATTGATTGAAACGATTGATCACTTACCTGAAAATACAGTTGTTGTGCCAATACCAACAGTTTCGGGTCATATTCGTGAACGTGGATACGACCACATATTATTAATTGCACGACAAGTAGCAAAAAAGCGTCATCTTCGTCTACAGCGATGCTTGTTGCGCGTTACGTCGACTAAGCAGCGTGATGCAACTAGGCATCAGCGTATCGTACAGGCAAAGGCCGCATTTAAAGTTGCGAGCCCTGTTGACTGCTCGGTGCCGCATTTGCTTATTGATGATGTCGTAACGACAGGTGCGACAGTAAAGTACGCCGCTAGGGCACTGCGCGATGCTGGCGTGCGGGATATTTGGGTTGCAGTAATTGCTCGCCAACCACTCGACTAAGTGTCCCGTATCTGTTATGATGGTGATATTGGAGAGGTGCCCGAGTGGTTTAAGGGAACAGTCTTGAAAACTGTCGTGTCAGCAATGGTACCGCGAGTTCGAATCTCGCCCTCTCCGCCAAGAAAATAGAACGCCCATTTGGTCGTTCTATTTTCTTGGCTGTAAGCTGACGTCTAGACGTCTAGTCCGTCTCCGCCACCTAAGCCGCCGGCTGAAAAGTTTGTTAGCACGAAATTGATGACCGCATACGATAGTAATGCGACGATTAGGCCGACGATCGCGTAAAGGATTGTATTCTTCGCCGCAGTCACGTTCGATGTATCGCCGCCGGAGACAACATATCGCAGTCCGCCGATAATAATCATAATGACGCTAATCGCCCCGATCACAAATAATAGAACATTTGTTACGGTACTAAAAACTCCCGTGGCGCCAAACAGGTCAGTGACTTGCTCGATGCCTTTTGCAGCACTAGCACCGTCATCCATGCCTAAACTAAAGGCATAACTAGCTTGCGTCGTGATGACACTGAATAGAGATGCGGTGGCAACAACAACGGCCGCTGCGATATAATGACGATTCGGTAAGTTCACACAAGCTCCTTTGTTACTTTTACATCATATTATTACTATTCTAGCAAGAACAGTATAAAAAGTCTACCCTCGGCCTCTGTCATGTGCTACAATTATCCAAGTACAAACATGTACATAAGCCTCGCACGGAGGGGTACCCAAGTGGCTTAAGGGGACGGTTTGCTAAATCGTTAGTCCGGAGAGATCTGGAGCGGGAGTTCGAATCTCCCCTCCTCCGCCAAGTAAAAACACTATGTGAAAGCATGGTGTTTTTACTTGTTTAAAGTTTAATAGAAACTCAAAACGATCGCGCCACCTTATTTTAAATGTTAAACTTATGCTTAATGAGTAAAATGATCAAAAGCAGGCAGCGCGGTTTTACGATTGTCGAGCTTCTTATAGTAATTGTCGTGATCGGAATTCTCGCTGCAATTACGATCGTTGCTTTTAATAACATAAATGCAAGAGCGAGGAATATTCGAACAATTTCTGTCGTTCAATCCTATAACAAAGCATTATCTTCATACCGTACGGTAAATGACAATTATCCGCCCGTTAATACGGGACGTGCATGTCTTGGAACGGGCTACGCAGATACAAGCTCTGACGGAATTGGTGATTGTGGTGAAACGGCAAATATAGCAAGTGAAGACACTACCTTCTTTAATTCTTTGAAATCAATCATCGCCTCCCAACCAGTAGTGAACACTTCGCGTGTCAATATGCCATATCAAACCAGTACGTTTATTGGTGCCGTGATCTATAATTGGGCTGGTTTTAAGGTGAATAATATATCTAACCCATATTACATAATGTACATGCTGGAAGGCGACCGAACGGATTGTCAAAATTCAAATATTGTTATGCCATGGGAGGATGCGTCTCAAGGTAAGTATGGCTGGCCTGAGATGAGAACAACAACGACCCAAAAGTATTCGTGGTCTGACAATAAAACGACCGCGTGTGTAGTTCCGCTAGAGAACATCTAAACGTACTGTGCCTGCCCTTTTGAATTCATTTTTCACAAAGGGTAGTTCGCAGCTCGTCACACAATCCCCGCCAAGAAAAGACGTCGACCATTTGGTCGGCGCCTTTTCTTTATGAACGAATAAATAGTGTAACGATATGCACCCACTGTCACCGAGCATCTAATGGTATAATTCAGGTATGACTATATGGGAAGCGATCTTACTTGGCCTGATAGAAGGCGTGACGGAATTCCTTCCTATCTCTAGTACCGGACACCTCACGATTGTCGAAAAACTACTTGGCTATTCAATTGATCATGCTGATATTACGGCCTTTACGGCTATCATCCAAGTTGGTGCCGTCTTGGCGACGTTACTGTATTTTCGCAAAGACATTATACGAATCTGTTTGGCGTGGTTTAAGGGTTTGTGGCAGGCGGAATATCGTTCGAATCCTGATTATCGATTTGGGTGGGCGATCGCATTGGGTTCGCTGCCAATTGGTGTTATCGGACTATTATTTCAGTATCACATCGAAACGACGTTGCGCAGTTTATGGGTGGTCGCAATTTCTTTGATCGTATGGAGCGGGGTGATGTGGGTGGCGGATAAATACGCAACACAAAAGCGACATGAAGCTGCGGTTACATGGAAAGATACGTTATTTATTGGTGTAGCCCAATGTCTGGCGCTTATTCCAGGAGTGTCGCGATCAGGCGCGACGATGTCGGCAGGATTATTTCGCGGCTTTGACCGTGTGACTGCCACGAAGTTGTCTTTCTTCCTGTCGATTCCCGCACTATTTGCAGCCGGATTATTACAAACAATTACCAATATCGATACGATCTCTAATGGTGTTGGCTGGGTTCCGACGATTGTTGCGACGATCGTTAGTTTTATCGTTGCCTATGGCGCAGTGGCTTGGCTGTTGAAATTTATCGCTAAACATAGCTATGCTATTTTTATTATTTACCGACTTGGGTTGGGCAGCGTGTTACTACTGTTGTTGCTGACAAATACGATCTCGGCAACATAACATATATTCACGTTTATTCCCCTCATGCTATACTAAAACCATGCAAACTGAAAACGATCCAGCAGAATGGAAAAAGCCTGTCGAACAGCCTTCACAGTCTCCTTACGCTGCTGTCCCCGAGGGGCGCTCTAGCGAGGGTCCGGTCGTTACGTTAACGCCAGAATCGTTGGTACCTGACGCCGTGCCATTACAGCCCCAGAGCGAAAGCACTGACGCCGATGATGCTGATTCGGAATCTACTTTGGCGCAGCAATCTGGGGTTGAACCAGTTCGCTGGAAGGCGCAGGAATACATTCAGCACGACAAAGGAATGCTTTGGTTCGTCGCATTTGCGGTGGCTTTTATTGTACTTATGGCGATCGCGATCTTTTTAATCCAGTCGATTACATTTAATATCCTCGTACCAATTATGGCGATCGCATTGTTCGTATACGTCAATCGGCCACCACGAATCTTGGACTATACGCTTAGTCGAAAGGGCCTACATATTAATGATACCCTTCATCCCTTCTCTGACTTTAAGGGGTTTGGCGTGATTCATGACGGTAAGGAATTTTCGGTATTATTGCTACCAGTAAAGCGATTTAAGCCTGGCGTCTCTGTATATTTTCCCGAGGAATCAGGTGAAGCGATTGTAGATGTTCTAGGAACTCGGCTGCCTATGCAAGAGCTACATCTTGATATTGTCGATCGTATTGTTCGTAAACTGCGCATTTAGCTCCCCTTTGCGCCTTGCCTCACCCTGCCTATACATGGTACAATAGCCGATGTTCGCTGCTTTTTTAGCAGCAAAGCACCTTCTAGTTACAAGCGGAGTTATATGCGTAAAAGTGTATAGCACCGCAATATGGACCCGTAGCTCAGCTGGATAGAGCGTTGGCTTGCGGAGCCAAAGGTCGCAAGTTCGAATCTTGCCGGGTTCACCATAGAAAGTAGACGAGCATGTTGCTCGTCTTTTTTCTATGGTGAATAATTTGACGGTTTATGCGCCGCGATGGCTGTTGCGCCCACCCTTGGCTTTATCTTCGCGCGACTGAGCGGCGGCGCCTTTCTTGCCGGCTGCACTTGCACGTGCTGGGTCATGTCTGAAGTTACCTCCACTAGCCTTCCCTCCGTCACTTGCGACCCTCTTGCGGGTAGCTTCATCAGCTGATGCGAGTCCTCGATTTGATGCTGCCATAAATGACCTCCTCTCTTGTTAGCTTACCTATATATGATAGCGCCATTATGATAATCACCTCTGTAACATATCTAACAGAACGGACATTAAGCGTGGAATCACTACTGTTTTTTATGACATTTTTGCTATACTAAACCAAGGCCTGGAGAGGTGTCCGAGTGGTTGAAGGTGCCGCTCTCGAAAAGCGGTGTGGGGTAAAACTCACCGAGAGTTCGAATCTCTTCCTCTCCGCCAAATGAAAACGTGACCGAAAGGTCACGTTTTCATTTGGTTTACTAGCGGAAAACCGCGAAGTTGCTATAGGATATTTAGAACAGCCGCGTCAGTTCTTCGTAGTCGGGTCGCAAGCTTTTTGATTTTTGAGCGACTTCGCTAATAAATCCGGCATCACGTTTGAATATAATGTCGCGAATAATGTAAAACATGATCACCGGATAGGGGGTTTGCATTGTTTCAATTGCAAATTCTAGCTTACTAACAAACTCTTTTGTGGCATTTTTTTGCTGAGTATCAAGCCGTGGTGACAGGGTTTTTAAAATAGACTGTACGACCAGCCAAGTGATTAGCATCGCCAGACTGATAATGATGATCGGCACGAGTAGTAGTAGCCACCATTCTGATAGCAAGAACACTAACAGGCCGACGATAGCGACAAGTGTCAGGATAATGCCCAGCGCAATCCACATAAAAGGACGGACAAACTGTCCGGCAAACTCGGCAGTCACGGCTCGGATAGTGGTGATATGTGATTTCATATCTTAAGTATACTCTGGTTGGTGCGGTACAATGAATGTATGGAAGATTCAATTTTTACGAAAATTATCAACGGCGAGATACCATGTCATAAAGTCTATGAAGATGACCTAGTCTTCGCTTTTCTTGACATCCATCCAATTAATACTGGACACACCCTTGTTGTTCCAAAGCGGCAGGTCGAAGCTTTGTGGGACCTTGATGACGAATCCTTTCAGGGTGTGATGGCAGCAGTAAAGAAGATCGCGCTTCATATGCGCAAAACGCTTGATGTTGGCTTTGTCGGCGAGCAGGTAATCGGAGTCGATGTGCCGCATGCGCACGTTCACTTAATTCCTTTTAACGATGTAAGCGAATATCATAATGTACCGGATAGTACGATCGAGCCAAACCACGGCGCACTTGCCGCCACCGCACGGAAAATCCAGCTGTAATGCCGATTCGCATCCTTGCTGTTGGTAAAAAACACGAGTCGTGGGTTAGTGACGGGATTGAACGTTATGAAAAGCGCCTCAAGAAGCCGTTTACGGATAGCTGGGTATTTTTACCCCACTCTGCTCGCGAGGGCCTTGCGGCTCGTCAGGAAGAGTCAGAACGCTTATTGTCGCGACTGTCACCTAGCGAATACGTCATCCTCCTGGATGAACGAGGTAAAATGATTGATTCACCTGCCCTGTCGCAACGTATCATCAAGCCCTTGGAGTCATCGATTAATGTGACCTTTATTATCGGGGGCGCATACGGTGTGGATGACACAGTCCATCAGCGGGCCGATTACATATGGTCGCTTTCGCCTTTGGTATTTCCCCATCAGCTCGTTCGACTGCTACTTCTCGAACAGTTGTATCGTGCTCAGGAGATCGCCGCGGGCAACCCTTATCACCACGTATAGTCAGACATACAGTTGACAAAAAACAAAGCTTATGCTATATTTGATAGTGTTAAACAGTCAAAAATAAACAGTACGAAAAAACATGCAACCACTATCACTACTTATTACGCCGTTATCTATTTTCCTAAGTCTTAGTACTTCGACAGGCGTTTTTTTACACGATACGCGAGTCGATAAGGCCGCACTAACAGCGCTATCCGGGGCGGCATCAAACACTACTTCTGATGCGAACATCAAACTAGTTAATCACGCGACTGATTCGCATACCCATGTCGAACGCCATTCGTTGTCACAGTCGCCGCATGCGGCTCGTGGTGATAATCCACGCATACCGCCACGCGCAAATTCGGAAAAGAAGTATTTATCGCAAAAGAATCTTGGATTAGGTCACGATCCTTTTGACAGCTATGCGCTGCCACTCGCCTAATTTAAAATATTCAGTTCATCCTGAAGGCGCGTTACGAGCGCCTTTTTGGTTACAAGCTCTGCACGGGATTCTTCGACGAGTTTCGCTGGCGCCTTGGCGACATACGTCTCATTAGCAAGTCTCGCCTCTAGTGTCGTAATAAACTGACGGGTTTCGGCGAGGCGAACCTCGAGGTTGGATTGATGTTCGTACATTTTTTCAGAGCTGATATCGAGCCATGCTTCGCGGTTGCTGGCTGCAAGACGAAGGCCGCGCGCCTGATCCACTTCGGTGACTTCTTTGACGCGAGCAAGATGCTTGATCAGGTCTTTATTTTCGGCGATAAGCGTATCATTTTGGTAGAGTAGCCCGTAACGTTCGTTGCCAGGCAATTCAGCGGTGACATAGCGAGCTTCAATGACAAGCTTTTGTAGCCGTTCAAATTCACCGGCGGCGATATCGTCATATGTAACTTCGGTTGGCCATGGGGTGCGAATCAATAAATCGTCGTGCCATTCAAGCGATTGCCAGATGGTCTCGGTGACGAATGGCGCGAAAGGATGCGCTATTTTCAGACTGGTATCAAGGACCCAAGCAAGCATGCTGGGGTTGTTTTCGGACTTGCTGGCCTCGATAAACCAATCGGCG
>CBIHME010000001.1:0-19061 GCA_966210965.1 uncultured bacterium | reverse complement strand
AAGCCTATTTTAACAGAAAACGGCTATGAAAGCTAGATAATCGCATGACGCCTCCGCTCTTTCTGCCGCCAGATAGAACTACCTTATGCGTCGTACGCTTCGCGGCGAAGTGACCCAATCAAACTCATGCTCGCAATGGGCACCATCATCCTTTGCGGAGTGATGTGCTTTACGGGTTGAAAAACATTCATATCGACACAAGGAATAACTTCCTGATTCTCGCTGAGCGGCTTGGTAATATCTTTTGGCAAAAACTGAATTGAATTTATCTGCGCCAAGCCATGTGTCTCACTTTCGATAATAATAGGCTTAATCGCATTCTCGCCGCGCACAAAACAGCGACCCGACATGCTAAAACGATATGGCAGCTCTTCATCAAACTCAAGTGATTTACTGATGTAATTCTGGATATCACTTAGCATCTGTATATCATCATCGTTTTCGATAGTAATATTCATACTAAACTCGCCTATTGCCATCACCGCCTCTTCTTCTGTGTTGCAGTTCAACATGATGCAGTCAAGCGCCTCGATGACGTCTGGATGAAAATAACGGAGCCGACGTTCGATCATTTCGTTAGAGTTCGTTGGATATTCGATATGAAGATCGTCAAGATGACCGCACCCGAATGTTTTTTTATTACGATCATTATCGTCGGACTTTATCAGATGGAGGCCAACCTTATACTGTGTCGATACGACCTCGTTGTCGTGCACTATGTTATTCGGCACAAAAATAAATCCGTTTGATATCATTTCTGTCTCATCGTAATATTTTCGACGAACCTCGTCGTCTAATAAATCCTGAAAACTAACATTACCCGAGACCGTGAGTGCACTTCCCAAATACGGCCAAGCGGCATCAAGCTCCTCTGTTAATGCGATCCGCTCTTCCGGGGTCGTATCGACCACATAGTTAATCATTTGCTCGAATTCACGGGCCATAGTAAACACCCGCTCGACGACAGGATCAGTTGTCACACATTCTAATTGGTCAAATACAGGCAGTTCGAGGTCGTTTGAATGTTCCATATATGCATTAAATACCCTATACATCGATAACTCAAGGATAAAATGCAAATATCAACATTTAATGCAAATTGTTTTGTGCCGAGATCCTATCGCACAAATACACGCAAATCGATATACTACTGATTATGGATGTCGTCGACTATGTCAAAGCTTACCCTACAAAACAATTCGCTAAAGGCGAGGTTATTCTGAGTGAGGGGGATGTTTCGGATACACTACTCGCTATTCGGTCGGGGTATGTCAAGGTTACTTCTATTGACGAAGATGGCAATGAACATATGCTTTGGATTGCTGGCCGATATGATATCGTTCCGACGGAGCGACTCTTTTCACTTCATAGCCCTTTGCAATTTTTTTACACAGCATTATCTGACGGCGAATTATTCCAGGTTAAAAAATCAGATTTCCTTACCAAGGCGAAAGAAGACGTAACGTTAATGTCAGAGATCGCAACCAGCATGAGCGATCATTACGACGATTTGTTGTCACGTATCAATACGATCGGTCAAGCTACCGTCCGCGATAAGCTCATATCAACACTCCGCTATGTTGCGCAGCGCTTCAGTGCCGACCGCTCGGTCGATCTGTATCAGCTGGGATTGCACCTGACCCACAAAGACTTTGCTGATATGATCGGCTCGACAAGAGAGACGACGTCCCTGGAAATGCAAAAACTACGAAGTGCCGGCATCGTACAGTACGACCGAACAAAATTTATTATCCACACTGACATGTGCATCATATAGAAAGTAAGCCATATTACAGACCTTCGTCACGGTACAATGCTACCATCTCGAGAGGAGGACCAAACAAATGCACCCATCAATCACGTTAAACAACGGCGTTTCAATGCCTCAAGTTGGGCTAGGCGTATGGCAAGCCAAAGACGGTCAAGAAGTAGAAAAAGCCGTCGCTGTCGCGCTCGCATGCGGTTATCGCCTCATTGATACTGCCGCAGTATACGGAAATGAAGGCGGCGTCGGCCGAGCAATCACTAACTCACCCGTACCCCGCAGCGAGATATTCTTAACAACAAAGGTCTGGAATGCCGACCATGGATACGACCAGACGATCGCCGCGTTCGAAAAAAGCTTACAACGACTCGCGACGGACTACGTTGATCTTTATCTTATCCACTGGCCCGTCCCCGCAAAAGACAAGTACATCGAGACCTGGCGCGCACTGGAAAAATTATATAGCGAAGGCAAAGTGCGAGCGATTGGCGTTAGCAATTTTACCATCGAGCACCTAGAGCGACTTATGAACGAAACCACGGTCGTCCCTACGATCAATCAAATCGAACTCCATCCGCATTTATCACAGAAAGAGCTGCGTGATTTTTGCCACCAGCACAAGATTGCCGTCGAGTCATACAGCCCATTAGGGGGAAGTGGCGGCACTTTACTCGATGTACCGCTACTGCATGAAATCGGTCGGCGCTATAGCAAATCACCCGCTCAAGTGATCATCCGCTGGCATATCCAAAATGGCCTGATAGTCATTCCAAAGTCTATAACGCCAGAGCGTATCCGGCAAAACATCAACGTGTTTGATTTTGACCTACAACCTGACGACATGGATGCGATCAATCACCTGAACGCCAATAAACGCGTCGGATCGGATCCGACAACAGCCAACTTCACCTGAAGGACTTCATGGGTGCAACTGGCACATAAGTTCGGCTTAGTTCATTGGTAGCGACTATCGATCGCACTGTCATCATAATACGTAATACATAGATCTTGTCCAATAATAGGAATAACGGCAGTGTCATCGACAAAGACGCCAGGAGTGTTGTCTTTGTTATGTAAACTATAACCGTCCAAAGCGATGCACAGCAATGGCCGATAAAGTAACTTCTTGCGGTATATCATATCATGATACAGTGGCAATCTGTCGATACGAAGTCCCGTAAAATATCCCGAAATACCTGGCGATCCATCGATAAAATCAAACGCCTGCGAATCATCTGCGTAATACATCCCCCTGCCCTGTACCAGCAGCGTTTCGTCTTGCTGCAATCGTTCGGCCACACTTTGTATCTGCGCAAGTGAAAATAATATATCCGTCGAATCGCGCTCACTTAGTCGCGTCCTACCATTAAGCATTAGTCTGTATTGTTCAACAAGCTCATCAAAACAGTCGTTTGCTGACAAATGATAGTTTTTGGACCATTCTGGATTGCGCTGTACAACCACACCCCACCTGCTCACCTCATCTGCATTGTCCATACTGTCAGTAAGCACCTTTTTTCAATAAATTGCAAGCAATGAAAATGGGGCGGCTCTGTAGTGAGCCGCCCCTATGGTTAACGAATGATCACTGCGACCTTGGCGTATCCAGCAGCGAGCTGAGCCTGATAGCGGTGACGACCGTCGTTAATGGTGTAAAAACCATCGCAATCATCGACAGTGATAGGCGGAAAATCATCGCCAGATTCATAGTCGAGAATGTACTGAGCAATCTTAACGTTGCTCAGTTTGCGCAGTTTTTTGTAGTTGACACGAATAGATTCGACATCAAGCAGGGTATGCGTACCGCCATCGGGGCGATAAGTAGTATGCATGAGGGCTCCTTACTAGGTTAGCCTCATGTCTACCACCTCCTTTAATAGGTTGCATTTGTTTTTATAGCATATTACGTGTTATCGGTCAACCATTACCTTAGCGAATCGGTTTAAATTTACCGAGGGTTTCTGGCGTCGTCCACATCGCCCCATGCCGCTTTAGGACAGCTGCTTCAAAGTTCCTACGGCTCATAACACGCCTAGGGATTATTCGCCCGACGATGCCCGCGTCGCATTGTTTGCGTTGCCAAAAGACACCACCCTCTTGCCTTTCGGGTCCATCACAATTCGTGATAGATTCAGCCAATGACGCTCGCAGGCTTGCTTGTTTCGCTTTCAGCGCGGCAGACTCGATGCCTATTCGCTCCATGGATTCTTCAATACGCGCCCGCAGTCCGCTTGCGCTACCTTCGAATATACTTTGCCGGCTTAAATTGTGATACCCGGCCCGCTCTTTTACCGCATCGGCTGCGGCACACGCCTTGTCAAAATACTCCTTCGATTGCAAAGTACGCAACTCGATACGCTGCGCATCGGGATCGTCGAGTATATCAGTGAGTTCATAACTGATATACAAGAGCCTAGGACTTTCCCATTCGCTCTGCGGAGCGGTAGAGTGAGTCGCCGTCTTCTGTACCTCGGCGATATCACAGTCAATCTTCTTTCGCATCGGACAGTTCGCGCATGCACCAACTAATAGCATCTTGGACATTCCCACTCCCTCAAAGTCTCGTTTTTCTGCTACAAAAAATATTATACCATAAAAATAAACCCTCGCCATTTCGGACGAGGGTTTACGATATTTCGTTCGCTGTAGCTTATGAACGAGCAAAGTGGGCGAAAGCGCGGTTGGCTTCGGCCATCTTGTGTGTGTCTTCTTTCTTTTTGAAAGCAGCACCGGCTTCATTGTGAGCGTCTACGATTTCAAGCGCGAGGCGTTGAGCGTATGGCATACCACTACGAGCACGAGCAGATTGTACCAACCAGCTGAATGCGTAGTGCAAACGGCGGTGACCTTCAACTGGGAAAGGAATCTGATAGTTCGCACCACCGACACGTCGGCTCTCACCGCCGCCGGCAACGATCTCGGCTTCGAGGCAAGCTTTTTAGCAGCTTGCTCTAGTGCGTCATAGACAGCACGTTCAGCGATGGATTTTTTACCGTCAAGGATAGACTTGTTAATAAGGCGCTGTACAAGTACAGACTGGTACTTGCGGTCTGGTGACAAAACGCGTTGTAGGCTTTTAGTTACTTTACGAGGCATGACTACTTATCTTCTTTCTTAGCACCGTACTTAGAACGGCCTTGTTGACGTTTAGCAACACCTTGAAGGTCAAGTGCACCACGAACGATGTGGTAACGAACACCTGGAAGGTCGGGCACGCGGCCACCACGGACAAGAACAACGGCGTGCTCCTGCAAGTTGTGACCTTCGCCGCCGATGTATGCCCAGACTTCTTGCTGGTTCGTCAAACGAACACGAGCAACTTTACGAAGCGCAGAGTTCGGCTTTTTTGGTGTTTTAGTTGTGACCTTGATACATACACCACGTTTAAGTGGAGCGTTCTGGTCGTAGTAGCGGGTTTTAAGCGCGTTGTGGATACGGCCTAGCGCAGGTGACTTTGATTTTTTATTCGCAGTCGTGCGAGGCTTACGTACCAATTGGTTAATCGTTGGCATGAAAACTCCTGTTATTCAATTATTGTCGAGATAAGATGTATCTCTTGTATAGTCCGGCTTAAGCATCGCCTCGCTATGTCATACTAATTGGCGTTTATCCGGTGTGTACACATTCAATCACCAAATAATCCAACTAGAGGAAACTCATGAATAATCATAACAGATACGGTTAATTATTTCAAGGTAATAAAAGAGCCCGCCAAGCGAGCAGTCAATAGATATACTATCTCGATTGACGGACTCTTTGACGGGCGATGGAGAATACTACCAGCCGAGGTAGGTCGTTTTGTTTGACGACTTGAAATCCCTGATAGCAACCTTGCTGATGGTTTTCTCGCCTTCTGCCGAACGTTCAATCAGCTGACCATCGTGCCAAACTCTGAATTCACCCGATTGTGTGACAAAGTAATACCAGACGTAGTGCTTGCCAGATACGGACGGGATATAGAAAGGCCCGTCCTTGCTTGCAACCGCACCTTGACCCGAAGGCGATGAACCCTGCCAGTCGCCTGACTCAAACGGCCCTGGAATGACAATCTTGTCACCATCCTCACAGGTCAATGTCACCGAATCAGGCTTAGCCGGATCACCCGAATAATCGAGCTGGGTGCAGGACGTCTGCGGTGAACTGACTTCGTTCTGGTCGGATGTTGCCTTGGTCGTTTCAACCGGCAGCGGATTTGCGCCGCCGCATGCCGACAGTCCTGTCGCAACGGCCACGCAAAGCAGGGCGCGAATGATATTTTTGAACATTTTTCTCCTTGAGAGGTGCGGACATTTACTGTCTTGTACCATAGACTATACCATAAAAACTAATATTTATCAATAGTCTGTGATTAGGATATGAAAATGGCCCGCCCTGAAGGAGCGGCGGGCTCAACTTCACGGACGGACCGTTTGCTAATGACGTACAAATTTAGATCGGTGTTTGCGTCGGCGCATTTCTTTGTACATCAGCCATAGTCGATAAAACAAGGGCGGCAGCATCCTAAAGCAACCGAGCCCCACACAGGCGATACAGATATATGCCAACCACCACATTCCTTGGCTAAAGATAAGCAACGCAGCAGACAGACAAACTCCCCCGACGACAACAGTAATAACCGCTAAAACAGTTTTTACTACTGCATGATGTAGCGTCTTTTGCCGCCAATACTGCATGTCATACCCTAGCGTCGTTTCTTGCATCAACACCATCCGCACGACACGCCGAACGCGGCGGTTAAATCGACTCATGGCCGCGCCGTCATGGCAGTAGGGACATTCTTGTCTTTTCTGCGATTCATAAAGGCCCACTTTATCATTTCTTGAGCTGGCGCAGATAACCCCACGCCCGAAGCACGACAAGAATTTCTTTAGGCTTGAATGGCACGCCGTATTGGCGAACGAGCTCGTGAAGTTGGATTGCTACCTGATCAGGCCCCTGTGCACGCCTAAGCGGCACATACAAATACCCCAATTCGAGCTGCGCTTTTGTCGCAGCAGTCAAGCGATTTTCATATCGCTCGGCGTCAAGCAGAAATCGCGTTGCAGACTCTACTTCAGCGCGATCGGACGAATACAAGATCGCCTCTTGTGCCTCTGCGGACGTCTTAAAGGCGTAAACTTTTTCATCATTTGTCATTGAAAATGAACCTTCCCGCGTAGTATCAATCGATGTGTTGATTTTTGACGAAGAACATTGCATATTATTGCATAATTTTCTGCTGCAATCAACCATCCTAAACGAAAAGAGCCCACCGAAGAAGCTCATCACCGAGCAAACTCGGCGGGCGCTTTTCGGACGGGCTTATTGATGACTGCGCTTGTTTATGAATTTCTGCATCGCAACACCCTCTTGCCGTTCTTTTAGGTTAATGGAATGGAGGTAGCTGGCACACATCCGCGCAAGCTCATCCATAACCTCCCAGTAGCTCTGCGCTTCAGCTAGCCGTGAATCACCCAGATGAGCGAAGTCGCGCTGCCCCTGCAAAGCTATAGCACGGTGTCGTGCCGATTCAGTCCGGCCGAATTGATCGCGCTTCTTGGACTTTCTTTCAAGTAATGCTAGCCCGGTTTTACCCTTGCCCATTACTACCTCCCAGTTAGATAGTGGATTTGAAATACATTCATAAATAATGACGAGTCATAGAAAGAACATCTCTATGGTGGGACAGTACTGCATTTGGTCAATGTTAGTCAGTTCTACGTAAAAGAATAGTTGGATTATCGCATATAAAACCATGCATTACAAGACGAAAATACCCCACTCTTTCGAGCGGGGTATTTTTCGACAAATGTACTAACTAAGCAGCTAGTTCAAGGTCTTCAGCGATTTCACTGACCATGTCGTCATCTTCGGACACATCAGCGGGAACACCTGTTCCAACTGGGATCTTGCGGCCGATGATAACGTTCTCCTTCAAGCCATGCAATCGGTCTGCGCGGCCACTGACTGCGGCGTTGATCAGAACGCGAGTCGTATCCTGGAATGATGCAGCTGATAGCCAGCTGTCGCTCCAGATAGACACCTTCGTGATTCCAAGGAGTAGTTGCGTGTAACCAACCAATTCCTTGCCTTCGCCTGCTAGCTCGGCATTAGCTTCAACGACAGATGCCTTTGAAACGATATCGCCCGTAACAAACGCGCTGTCACCTGGTTCTTCAATCTGAACGCGGCTGAACATCTGGCGCACGATGATCTCGAGGTGCTTGTCAGCAACGTCTTGACCCTGTGCGGCATAGATGCGCAGTACTTCGTTGATGATGTAGCGCTGTGTGGCTTCCGTGCCCTTTAGGCGCATCAAATCGTGAAGATTCAATGAACCGATGGTCAGGCGGTCACCAGCTTCAACGCGGTCACCAGCCTTGACGACCAACTGAGTAGCGCCAGAGATCTCGTAGCGGACGGGTGCGCCTGCATTTGCTGCAAGAACAAGTGTGTCTTCTGCGACTTCAACGACACCGTCAAATGGTGCGACCAAAGGCTTGCTTTCGCTTTCAGCAGTCGCAAGGACGTCACCGACTTTGACACTACTTCCAGCCTTAACAGTCACTGTACGGCCGTTAAGCGCAATACGCTCGACGTGTCCAGCATCCGGAGTAACCTGGACGATGTACTTTTTGCCATCTTCCCATACGTCAACCGTACCAGTAACTTCAGTCATGTTTGCCTGACCCTTAGGTGAACGAGCTTCAAACAGCTCTTCGACACGAGGTAGACCCTGAGTGATGTCACCACCAGCAACACCACCGGCGTGGAAGGTCTTCAGCGTTAGCTGTGTACCTGGCTCACCGACAGACTGCGCCGCGATAACACCGACAGGCTGTGCCTTGTCAACGATCGCACCAGTTGCCATGTCGATACCGTAGCTCTTCTGCGGGATACCACGGAGGTTCTTCGTAGAAAGGACGGATTGAATTTTGACACTTTCGATAGTGCTATCCGCTTCGATTGCGTCTGCGATTTCACGAGTGATCAATTGGTCTTTTTTGACGTGATCGGCAACATCTTCCGCAGTAAAGCGGCCGAATAGACGGTTACCGAAGTCGATCATCGTTAGCTCTGACTCGCTGCGGTGAATAGCAAAGCCATCATCGTCACCAGCTTCGTCAGCAACAGTAAAGACATCTTGCGATACGTCTACCAGACGGCGAGTTAGATATCCCGAGTCGGCAGTCTTAAGCGCGGTGTCGATCAGACCCTTACGTGCACCACGTGTCGCCACGAACTGCTCTAGGGATGAAAGACCGTCTTTATAGTTCGAGCGAATAGGAAGTTCGATTTCTGCGTTACTTGCGTCCACCATAATACCCACCATCGCGCTCGCAAGCTTAACGTTCGAGATATCACCACGAGCACCAGAGTTAACCATGACAGAAATGCTGGTATCCATGTTCTTTAACTGATCCTGCAAGAAGTCAGTCACCTTGCGGTCGACGCTTCGCCATGCAGCAACGGTAAGCGTATAACGCTCTTCGTCAGTCACAAGACCTTGGTCGTACTGTTCAGAAATCAATGTCGTCTTTTCGTCACCTTCTGCAACGAACTCTGGGATTTCCTTGAACTGGATATAGTCGTCTTTACCAGTTGATACGGCAGCGATTGTCGCAAAACGGAACGCGAGGCCCTTCATTTTGTCGGCTGTCTTTGCAGTTTCTTCAGCACCATATTGGTTGAAGATTTTTGCAAGGACTTTCTTTAGCTGTTTCTTGTTCTGGATAGAGTTATCGTAAGGATATTCTGCAGGCAAGATTTCGTTAAAGAAGACACGTCCAAGGGTTGTATCGCGGATCTTACCCTTTGCGAATACGCGGATTGGACTTTGTAGTTGCAATTTCTTGTTGTCATATGCCATCTCGGCTTCATAGACAGAACTGTAAGCCTTTACGGTATCAGTTTGCGCGTTTGGCTTTTCGTACGTTAGGTAGTAGTTACCAAGGACAACGTCCTGACCGATGTTTAGGACCGGCGCACCGTCGGCTGGCTTCAAGAGGTTGTTCGTTGCGCTCATTAGTTCGCGAGCTTCACGCTGCGCATCATCTGATAGCGGCAAGTGAACAGCCATCTGGTCACCGTCGTAGTCGGCGTTAAATCCGTTTGCAACAAGTGGGTGTAGCTGAATTGCTTTACCTTCAACAAGTTTAGGCTGAAAAGCCTGGATTGACAGACGGTGAAGTGATGGCGCACGGTTCAACAGAACGTACTTGCCTTCAATCACTGCGTCAAGCGCGTCCCATACCAATGTGTCACCCGCTTCGATCAAACGAGTTGCTGAACGAATGTTGTGTGCGTGTTCACCACGAATCAACCAGCTAATAACGAAAGGCTTGAACAGTTCGAGGGCCATTTGCTTTGGCAGACCACACTGGTGAATCTTAAGCTTTGGACCAACGACAATAACTGAACGGCCAGAGTAGTCAACGCGCTTACCAAGAAGGTTCTGGCGGAAACGACCCTGCTTACCCTTAAGCATGTCACTGATAGATTTAAGACGGCGGCGACCGCCGGTTGCGTTTACCGCACGACCACCACGAGCAGCACTGTTGTCGATCAAAGCATCAACAGCTTCTTGCAACATACGCATTTCGTTTCGGCAGATAACTTCAGGAGCATTAAGGTCCATGAGTTTCTTCAAACGGTTATTACGGTTGATAACACGGCGGTAAAGATCATTCAGGTCAGATGTCGCAAAACGGCCACCTGTTAGCTGTACCATTGGACGTAGGTCCGGTGGAATCACTGGAAGTACAGTTAATGTCAGGCTGTTTGGCTTGATGCCAGCAGCGTGCATAGCTTCAAGGACCTTTAGGCGCTTCAATAGCTTCTTTTCGCGTTGACCCTTCGCGCCTTCGACTTCTTCAGTCAGCTCAGCGATAAGCTGAGGTAGGTCGATTTGATCAAGCAATGCTTTCATTGCTGTACCACCCATGCCAACCTTGACTAGCTCTTCGTATTCTTCAGGAAGATTACGGTAGTCAGTTTCGTTGATAAGCGCGTTCTTGACAAGGCTTTCAAGCTGAGCCTTCTTTACGTTATAGCTCTCGTTCAGCTCTTCAACTTCGCGTGATTGCTGTTCAGCTAGTGCCTTTACATCAGCACCTTCTTCTTCAGCGGCTTTTTCAGCACGAATTTTGATTGCCATACGAGCAGCTTCTGTTTCTGCTTCTAGATCAGCAAGAATTTGGTCGCGCTTTTCAGTCTCTACGTCAAGGATAACGTAGGTTGCAAAGTAAGCGATGCGCTCTAGGTTGCGGACAGTAATGCCAAGTAGTAGTGACATTGCTGAAGGCGTACCGCGCATGAACCAGATGTGCGCAACAGGTGCAGCAAGGCTGATGTGCGCCATACGTTCACGGCGAACGATAGATTTAGTGACTAGTTCACCATTCTTGTCGATCGCAGCTTCGCGTGAACGAACACCTTTTAGCTTGTTATCGTGCGGGTTGATGTCTTTGACTGGTCCGAAAATTCGTTCACAGAAAAGACCGTCGCGCTCAGGCTTTTGGGTACGGTAGTTAATAGTTTCAGGCTTTGTAACTTCCCCGTGGCTCCACTTTAGGATGTCCTCGGGGCTAGCGACTGCCAGACGGACTGCATCAAAATCAGCAATGCCGTTATTAGCGAGAATACGACTCATCTTTACGCCTCCTCCTTAATTTCTTCTATTTCATCAATATCTTGGATGCTTACACCGTCTTCGATGTCGCCAAGCTCATCAGCTTCGTCCAGGATTGTTTCAAATTCTTCATCGTCAAAGACAATTTCCGCAGGGACAGTCTTGTCTGCAGGGCCGCTAGTAGCGATGATTGCTTCAGCGTCGATTGCGACGTCTTCTGACTCATCAAGCAGGTCAACGCGAAGACCAAGACCTTGCAATTCTTTTACGAGAACGTTGAATGATTCAGGTAGTTTTGGACCGACAATTGCCTCGTTCTTGATGATTGATTCGTATGCCTTGGCACGTCCGTAAACATCATCCGATTTGATTGTAAGCATTTCCTGCAAGGTTGTTGCAGCACCATACGCTTCCAGCGCCCAGACTTCCATCTCACCAAATCGCTGACCACCGTTTTGCGCTTTACCACCGAGTGGCTGCTGGGTGACCATTGTGTATGGACCAGTTGAACGAGCGTGAATCTTGTCACTAACCATGTGGTGCAGCTTAATGATATGCATCACACCGACAGTTGTGCGTTCCTCGAATGCTTCACCAGTACGGCCGTCATATAGCTGTGATTTACCATCGCGAGCGTAACCAGCTTTTTCCAGCTCGTCGCTGATGATCTCGTTTGGAACACCGTTAAATGGAGGCGTAGCGACCTTGTAACCGAGTGCGCGCGCTGCCATACCAAGGTGTGTTTCGAACAGCTGACCAATATTCATACGAGATGGGACACCGAGTGGGTTCAAGACCACATCAACTGGCGTACCGTCTTCCATGAACGGCATGTCTTCGACAGGAAGAATACGCGCAACGACACCCTTGTTACCGTGACGACCAGCGAGCTTGTCGCCAACGCTGATCTTGCGAAGCTGTGCAACGAAGATTTGAATCTGCATTAGGACACCAGCTTTAAGTTCATGACCGTTTTCGCGGCTAAAGATCTTAACGCCGACAACTTTACCACCACCGGCGTTGTTCATGCGCTGCGAAGTATCGCGAACGTCTTTAGCCTTTTCACCGAAGATTGCGCGCAGTAGGCGCTCTTCTGATGAAAGCTCTTGCTCGCCCTTTGGTGTAATCTTACCGACAAGAACGTCGCCGGACTTAACCTCGGAACCAACTTGAACGATACCATTTTCGTCTAGGTGACGAAGTGAATCTTCTGAAACGTTTGGAATGTCACGAGTGACAATTTCTGGACCAAGCTTGGTTTCGCGAACTTCAACGGTGTAATCTTTGATGTTGATGCTAGTCAGTGCATCTTCTTTGACGATACGATCAGAAAGAACGATCGCGTCATCCATGTTGTAACCACCCCATGGCATGAAGGCCACAGTAAGGTCGCGACCAAGTGCCAATTCGCCATCAGCGATTGAAGCACCTTCGATCAGGATGTCACCTGCTGAGACTTTTTGACCACGAAGAACGCGGACTTTTTGGTTGATTGAACGGTCATCGTTAGATTTTGCAAAGTGTACGACTTCGTAAATCTTTACACCGTCTTTGTACTTGACGTGAACTTCATCACCGTCAGCACGAACAACTTCACCGTCAGATTCAGCAACGATCAACTGGCTAGTGTTTGCAGCAAGCGCTGTCTCGATACCAGTACCAACGACAGCCGCTTCTGGATTAAGAAGAGGAACTGCCTGTTTCTGCATGTTCGAACCTGTTAGTGAACGGTCAACACGGTTTTTCTCGATGAATGGGACAAGTGATGCAGTTGAACCAAGAATCTGCTTGTTGGCTGCGTCCATGTACGTGACATCGGCAGCGTCAACCTGTGCAGGATTGAGGTTGTCACGAGCACTCACGCGCTCGTTTGCAAACGTATTATCGTCGTTTAATTTCGCACCGGCATCAGCGATCACTTCGCCAAGTTCCTGTGAAGCATCCAAGTAGACGACTTCGTCAGTTACTTTGCCGTTAACTACCTTAAGATATGGAGTTTCGATGAAGCCGTATTCGTTAACGCGTGCATATGACGCAAGGTTAAGTACCAGTCCAATGTTGGCACCTTCTGGTGTTTCAACAGAACAAAGGCGACCGTAGTGCGTAGGGTGCGCGTCGCGGACGTCAAAGCCAGCACGTTCACGCGACAAGCCACCAGGACCCATCGAGCTTAGGCGGCGTTTGTGTGAAAGCTCTGCAAGCGGGTTTACTTCGTCCATCAACTGTGAAAGCTGTGAACTAGCAAAGAATTCACGAACAGCAGCAACAACTGGGCGAGCATTGATCAGCTGACCAGGGGTTACAGTCTCTAGATCACTCATGCTCATGCGGTCCATTGCGTTACGTTGCATACGAAGCATACCAACGCGGAACTGACGAGCAACCAATTCACCAACTAATTTAACGCGGCGGTTTGATAGCGCGTCGATGTCGTCAGCTGGTTCCTGAGTATTATTAAGGCGAATAATTTCCTTGATGATTGCGATAAGGTCGCTCATTTGGAAAACACGGTTTTCAGTCGTGTTTGGCACTTCCAAACCAAGGCGTTGGTTCAATTTGTAACGTCCGACGCGACTGTAGTCGAATCGCTTAAAGTCGAAGAACATGCGTTCGATCATCGTACGAGCGTTATCAACGGTCGCAAGATCACCCGGTCGCAAGCGGCGATAGACTTCGATCAATGCTTCATTCGCACCGCGCGCTGGATCTTTTTCGAGCGTGGCATCGATATATTTCACTTCGCCAGTGTCAACATCAGCAAACAATGCTTTGATTTCAGATGTCTTATTGTGGCCTAGGGCGCGCAATAGAGTTGTCACTGGTAGTTTTCGGCGACGATCGATCTTTACGTAGATAGTACCGTTTGAAGCGGTTTCAAATTCCAACCATGCACCACGGCCAGGAATAAGCTTTGCGCCGTAGTTATTGCGTCCGATTGCACTGTCGGCAGTAAAGAACACACCCGCAGAACGGATCAACTGCGAAACAACGACACGTTCGGTACCGTTAATCACGAATGTACCGCGGTCAGTCATCCATGGGTAGTCACCAAGGTAGATTTCCTGCTCTTTAACTTCACCGGTGACCTTATTGGTCAATTCAACGTTCGCATGTAGCGGCGCATCAAAGGTAAGGTTGTTTTCTTTTGCGTCTTGCTCACTTGTCTTTGGATCCTGGAATGCATATTCCTTGAATCGTAGTTCGAGTTTTTGACCAGTATAGTCCTCGATCGGGTTAAGTTCTGCAAATATTTCACTCAAACCAGTCTCGACGAATTCACGCCATGAGTCTTTCTGGTGAGCGATTAGGTTTGGTAGTGGTAAAGCGGTATCGTCCTTTGTAAAGAACACACGCTTAGCCACGTCAGGCTTGGTTTTTGCCATTGTAACTCCTCGCATTGAATTAATTTAGTTGGGTAATCGGCGCCGAAGATTCCCTAAACTCTGATTCGTTCCCTGTTAGGGCCAACTAACGGTGAACATGCACAACCAAAGATACACTACTTCTTAGTACCCATTGTGCGGGTTTTAGAGCAATTAGTCAAGGGGTAAATCAAGCATTCGATGCAAACATGAAAAGCGGCCGGAATGATGAAAATTCACTCATCCGGCCGCCGTATTCAATACCACGTTACTCCTCCCATGATTGTCTGATTCTGTAGTGGATATAGATCAGCGCGAATATCGCCAGGCCCATCACAATCGAGTACACCGCGAAACTTCCGATAGCAATCGACAGCGCGCTAGCGAACACGCTTGCAATTGATCCAAACAAATACAATAGCAAAAGCAGCAGTCGACCTTCGGCGCCCGACCTGCCGTCCCTGACGAGCAACCAACCCAACACCACCGCGATCAAAGCCAATAGGCTTACACCCATTGAAATATGATTAATGGCAATCATTGCGTGCAATCCAGCACCATCCGCTCATTTGAAGGTAAAGAACACGTATCAATACTTATATAATTTATTATAATTCTCGTCAATAAAAATGTGTGGTGGGGTCATGTCTGACCCCTTTCGCGCCCACACGACACGCATTACATCCTAGGCTTTTTGAATGGTTCCATGTTTAAGTGGCGTCGTATCTCTGCAGCGTTTGCCGCCTGATCGTCAAGTTCTTTTTGAACCGCGCGTTTTTCAGCCTCGTCATCTTTGACCTTTTGCTTAGCGGTCATTCTTCTTGACCACCAAGTTGCGATGAGCGTACAAAGCGCCAAAACAAACACGACCGCCACCGACCAAATAACCATCCAGAAAAACTGAGTAGCAACACCAATTGCGTTCTGCATATAGCCAACAGTATTAACCGCTCCGGTAACATTCTGCTGCAACCCGTTGATCGTACCGACAAGTCCATCCAGCAATCCAAGCGGCGACTGGATATCATTCTGCGTCATCAATGGGTCTTTACCGGCAGACCATCTGGGGTTTGTCATGTCCGACAGGATATAAAACGACACGGCGATATTTGCGAGCAAGAATGCAAAAGATGCAAACAGCAACCCCATCAGTGATGCGGCTATAATCTCCCAGTATCGTTTATGTTTTGATACAAGAAACCCCAGTACCCCAAAGAGCACCGCAATAACCCACACCAAAATCTTAAACCACTCTAGGCTAATACCTTCAAGAACAACCATAACACCTACCACCTATCTCATTAATGCCTGGATAGGTTTATCTAATCACACATAAAATCTGCGGTCAACGAACGCCTAGCTACGCCTTATCAATAACCGCATCGATAAGCCCATAGGCTTTTGCCTCTTCGGCACTCATCCAAAAATCACGATCTGCGTCTTTTTCTACTTTTGATAGCTTCTGGCCAGTGTTTTTGGCGAGAATCTCGTTCAAACGCTGCTTAAGGAACAGGCCTTCTCGCAGTGTTATCTCTTGATCGCTAATCTTACCCTGTGTCCCGCTGGATGGCTGGTGGATCATAATACGGCTGCTCGGCAGAGCGAATCGCTTACCCTTAGCGCCACTCGATAGCAAGAATGCACCCATACTCGCCTGCAATCCAATTCCGATCGTCTGCACATCCGGACTAATATACTGGATCGTATCATAGATAGCCAAGCCATCATACACACTACCGCCCGGGCTATTGATGTATAATTTAATATCCTTTTTCGGATCATCATAAGCAAGATGCAGTAATTGTGCGACGACAATATTTGCCGTGTGCTCGTTCACGTCCTCACCTAGAAAGATAATACGTTCGTTTAGTAGGCGCGAGTAAATATCAAACGCACGTTCGCCGTCATGCGTTTTCTCGATAACTGTTGGTACAAGATAACTATTTGGCTTATTCATATTATCTATTGTAGCAAAATTAGCACTCGATGCAAGTGAGTGCTAGTGATCACGTATTGACATTATTGGCATATTGTGATATATTCTATATAATCTTTTCGCCCCTAGCATTGGAGATGTAATGGCTATTGATAAAGACGTTCTTTCACCAGAAGATCAGACAGACCAATTCCGGTTTGTGCGCCAAGGCCTCGCCTACCAACCGCGAGATCATTCAGCCCTCGGACTGCTGCTTATGCTGGCGGGTGTTGTTTTTGCCGTGATTGCAGGAGCGTACCTTGTCGAGCATTTCGGCAGGCTCTTGCCGGAAAAGACGACCGACGTGTTTGCGCTGACGCGCGATCTCGCCACCCATACCAACACGAATCCATGGATTTTCGCCGGTATCGCCTGGGGATTGTATGTCATACTGGCACTTTGGATACTGGATCGCACCATCATAGCCGCCTCCGATCTTGCGTATGCAACCCACACGCCAAGGATGAATGTGCTTTTCATAAGAAGCCTTCAAATGCTGCGATGGGTACTTGCCATGATCGTGACTGTCGCATTCGGCTACTTTTTTCTGTAGCCGGTCAGATCAGCACCATCTAAACAGTCACGACACCGAAGATCGTGACGGCCACCAACCAGCAGACCTCCCTGCTGGTTTTTTCATTGCCGAAAACAATGTCGCTTTGCATCCACTATCAGGTGTGATATAAATCAAACATTGTTCCTTACCATATTCGACTTAGGAGGATGTGATGAATCTTACGATTGACACCCTACGCAGTTCACTTGATAACGTACAGCTGCAGTCGCCAGATATTATATTCTGGTTCCAGCATACCGCCTCACCAATGCTCGTTACGCGTCGATATCCCAATGACTACAGGCAGTACAAATGGGACGTCATAAAAGAACGACGACTCATCGGCGTGACAACGGGATTTGTCGCAAAAGGCAGTGCGCTCATGGATGGCTTCAATCCGATATATTTTGATCCGCCGCTGTCTGATGCCATCCACCAGATTCGCGTCGTGAGGTTTGTTCCAGATTCAGGTGAGATTTCACTCAATATCGACACGGATATCGATACCAACCTCGACACGTGGACAGTCGGCTGCAAGATGAAATCCGCCGCCGTCATCGGCGTCACAGACGCGTCGACAATGAGCGAACGTGAGATACGTATCGAAGATGCGTTTTACCTGCAAATCACTCTCCATAGCCGCAAAATCGAATTTAAGTAATCAACAATTGCCCCCAGCCAAGCAGCTGGGGGCAATTTTACTATATGCTATTACCGACGAACACATTACTATATACCCATGAACTACCGCGATGCCTATCCCTCATGCGCTGACTGCCCTTTTCTTCAGATGCAACAGACTCAGCGCGATGACACTCGCAAAGACATACAGGACGGCGAAATACACATCGCCGCAAAACAGGCGGCGCTCGATCATTACATCGAGATGTCACTCAATATCAGCACTTATACGCTTCTCCAACTTATGGCGGCAAAAGAGCACGGCGTACCCGACGAAGAACTGCAGCCATTGATCGACAGTGTCGATGCATACGATAAGGACGCGGCAATAGTTGAAAATAACAGCGCTAGTCAGATCGCCGCAGCACATACCTACATCGAAACCTCAAACAGTATCATCGAACTAACCGATGCCATTACCCAAAAAGTCGCGAGTGATTGCCCGGGATACTCTATTCAGCGCTATCTGGGGCAAAAAGGCTGTAAATCCTCCCTCATCCCCTTCGTCGATACGGATAATAAATAACCCGCATGACGCGGGCTATTTTATGAAAGGAATACTATTTTTTCGTGTTTAGCTCTAGCAAGCGCTCGACTGTCTTCTCGGTCAAAAGACGATTTGCGATATCACGACGCGCTTCCGGCTGATCAAATTGTGCAACCATCTGCGGATTGTTCGCATACTGCGTCTTATACATATTGACATGCTCTTCAAGTTCTTTGCTTGTTGCCTCGATCTTTTCGGCCTTACTAAGTTCGGCAAGTGCAAGTCCAGCCTGAACACGCTTTTCGGCAGCTTCGTAAACTTCAGTTTGTAGCCATTTTTCTTTGCTTTCAAAACCTTTGTTTTCAAGATATTGATCAAGTGTCAGACCTTGATACATCAGATTTTGCGTCATGTCGCGCTCGATAGATTCCGACTGATCGTTCACTAAAATCTCAGGTACTGGCACTTTACTGACTTCAACAAGCTGTTTAACAAGACTATCTTTCAACTTTTCGTTGGCTTCACGCTCTTTTTGCTGGGTAAGTTCGCGTTTGATGTCCGTCTTTAGGTCATCAACTGTCTTAAATGGCCCAACTTTGCTCGCGAATTCATAATCAACTTCAGG